>DASTXF010000029.1:0-2201 GCA_035765615.1 Minisyncoccota bacterium
TCATCGGAGGCTTCTCAAGAGCTTTGGCGGCAAGCAGACGCTTGCGGCCCTCACCTCGGTCCTTTTCGTACTTATTGTTATCCTCGTGCCTCTCGCTGTCATCGTGGAGCGAGTCACGGTCGAAACCATCAATTTTTACGCCGGCCTCCAGCAGGGAAATGGCACTGATATCGCCGCTCTGGCGAATTACGTTATAAAGCCGATCCAGGACGTCGTACCGAGCTTCAATCCGGACATCCAGGGATACATATCGTCGATCGGATCGGGCATTGTGGGTAATGCCAAAGGTATATTCTCAAGCACCGCATCGTTCGCCCTCGATCTCTTCATCGCCGTCATCGCCCTCTTCTACATGCTCCGCGATGGACATCGATTCAAGAAAGCCATTATCGAGCTTTCGCCCCTTGCAGATGCCTACGACGAGCAGATCATCGCTAAAATCGAAGGCGCGGTGAACTCTGTGGTGCGAGGGTCTCTCTTTGTGGCCTTGATCCGCGGCATTCTCACGACCGGCGGCTTCGCATTCTTCGGCGTGCCACATCCTGTCCTTTGGGGAGGCGTCACGGCTATCGTGTCGCTCCTTCCGAATATCGGACTTTTCATCACGCTTGTTCCGGCGATCATTTATCTCGTTGCGACCCAAGGCATTGCCCCGGCAATCGGTCTCGCCGTTTTCAGCATCGTGGTCATCGGCTTCGTCGACAATATCGTTATGCCGATCGTCATGAAGCGCGGTTTCACCGTTCATCCGATGTTCATACTCCTTTCGGTGCTCGGCGGATTGCTGTTCTTCGGACCAATTGGCCTTCTTCTTGGTCCTCTTGTGATCGCACTCCTCTCGGCGCTTCTTGAAATATACAAATTGATCGTGATCGAGGATCACAACAAGGGCGCGGGGGCATATCTTCGTTAAAATCATGGACAAAACATCATCAAGCCCGGTCAATACGGACGTAGCACTTCTCCTTATTCGCGTGGCTCTCGGTTTCGTGTTCCTTGCGCACGGGGCGGCGAAATTCGCCGATCCTGACACGGCGGTAAGCGTATTTGCCTCGATCCACCTTTCGGCATTCTGGGCATATTTCACGGCGGCTGTGGAGGTTCTCGGTGCACTAGCCATGCTTCTTGGTATTGGCGTGGAGTGGGCAGGGCTCGTTCTTGCGATACTTGTGCTCGGTTCGATATCGCTCGTCGGAGGATATGATCTCGACATCATGCTCTTCCTTACTGCGATTGCAGTCTCATTTGCGGGTCCGGGACGCTACACGCTCCGATTCGCGTTCAAAAAAGCCGCTCCGTAGGAGCGGCTTTCGCAATAAAATGTGCTTCAGGCTGCGATCGGGAGCGGCGCGTGTGCGCCGTCCTTGCTGATCATGATTAGCTCGACATCCGGCGTTTCGACGCCTTCTTCGCGGGCGAGCGCGGGAACGACGGTCTCGATGAAGCCGCGGGCGACGTCTTCCCAGCTGCGCTTAAAGTAAATCCAGGTGCCGTGATCGGTCGGACCCCAGTAATAGCGAGTGTCGCCTTTGGGGAAGATGCCGATACGGTTCCGTGGTTCGTCCGTAAGCGCGTCGAGGGCAAAGAGAACGGTGAGGAGTCGTCCGCGATCTTCTTCGCTCGCGGCTGCATACGGTTCCCAATCGACGACGATCTCATCGTTTTCGAGGGTGATAAAAGCGGGGAAGTCGCGCATGGCTTCACGCACTGAATTCTCGTGATGCGGGAGGCATTCGAATCGGATGCCGCCGATTTCAAAGCTCAACAATGCTGTTTTCATAGGGAGTTTTCTGTTTCGCAAATTACCATAAATATTGAAAAAGCGCAAGTAAAATTCTTGACTTGCCTTGATTTTAAAGGTAATAAGGGGAGGAACAATGAACCTTAAATTCGACCTATACAAATTCACGCGAATCGAAGCGTCCGGTATCCCGGTGCTTTTCAAGAAGATTCCCTGGGCGTCAGGCTATGCCTACATCCATGTGATCGTTGGAACCGGAGCGCGCTCTGATCCGGCCGGCAAAGAAGGCATCGCTCATTTCTTCGAGCATCTGCCGTTTAATGGCTGCGAAGGCTATTCCACGAGCGAGGCCACCGAAGAAGTCGATCGTCGGCTCTTCGGAGGGACGCTCAATGCCCACACGGGCATGGAATACACGATTTTCCACGGCAAAGTGGCCGTGGAGCGCATTTCCGAAGCG
>DASTXF010000030.1:0-3947 GCA_035765615.1 Minisyncoccota bacterium
GGCGAAAGCGCCGCGCCGCGCCTCTCCTTCACACCCGCGAGCCTCTGTGCCTCGGCCGCGTTCTGAAACTCCGCATACGACGATACGACGTGCATAATCTTTACGCACGAAGAAGGAAGCATCGGAACCAGCCGTTCAAGATTCCTTTGGATATCGATTACGACCGAGTATCTTTTCTTTGGGGCGAACGAATCATCATTCCAGTTGATGATATCGACATCATAGCCGCGCTCCGAGAGCAGGCGGGCGATTTCCGTACATTCCCAATAGCTCGCGTGAGGGTCGGTATGAAATTCTCCCGGAGCGAGCGTAAACGGCGAGGTGAGGTAGGAGAGAAGGGCGTCGCCTTTTCGGACGCCTTGGGCAGGCACGCGAACCACTCCGGACAGCTTGTTCGAAATTTTGTTCCGGTATGCGGAAAGATATGCCCGAGCCTTATTCATGGTATTTGGCATGCTTTTCGAACCACAGGAGAAGACAGGCGATAACCCAGAGTTTATTCGGACTCATTCGTTTGCCTTCATAGTAGCGGTTCTTCATGCGAAGCGCGGCTTTCCGGTCGAGATATTTCCACCCTGGATTATTCTCCGAAAAAAGTCCGTCAAGAAGCGCCTTCATTTTCTCGTTCTGAAGCCAAATCCCGACCGGCGCGCCGAAACCCTGCTTCCTGCGATAGACAAATTTTTTCGGGAACGATTCGGAAAGAATGTCCTTCAAAATGATCTTGTTCTGAGTTTTTGAAAGCTTGTACTTCGTCGGCAGATTGTAGACGAATTCGGCAAGAGCGGTGTCGAGAAACGGCGAACGCACTTCGAGAGAATGCATCATGCTTGTCCGGTCGATTTTCGAAAGGAGCTGGCCCGGCAGATAAATTTTCAGATCAAAAGCATTGATCTTGTGGATCGGATCGGAAAGCCCGGAGAGAGCCGCACGCTCGATCGTCTTTTCCGAATCGTTCGAAATGCTCGGCCGGAGAAGCTTCCTTCGTTCGCCTGTGCGGAATACGGTAATGGCTTTCTGGTGAGCGGAAAAGGGATTAAGAAGCCTCCAATCGAGCCTCCAGCGCGGCATATGCCATTTTTTCTGATACCAACCGTAGCCCATGAAAAGCTCGTCGGCGCCGTCGCCGGTGAGCGCTACTTTCACTTTCGACGCGGCAAGTCCGGAAATGAGCTGCTGAGGGAAATTCGACGTGTCGCCGTGCGGCTCATCCATATACTCGATTATTTTTCCAAGCTCCTCGGCGAGGTCGGCGTTTACGGCGAGGGTGTAGTGATCTGTGCCGATCTTTTTTGAGGCCTCGAGCGCGTAGGGAAGCTCGTTTTTGTGCCCATCATAGCCAACAGCGAATGTCTTTATCGGAAAGGAGGAATATTTCTGGGCGTACATGGTGACAATCGTCGAGTCGACGCCGCCAGAAAGGAGCGATCCGACTTCCACGTCGGCGATCATGCGCTTTCGAACCGCTTCGTCGAAGAGTTCCTTGATGCGTGCTTTGGCATCGTCATACGTGATGTCCAGTTCTTTTTTCTCGAGGTTCCAATATCGCCATGTTTCAAGCGTTCCGTTTTTCACAATGCCTGCATGGGCGGGAGGAAGCATGCCGACGTTCGAATAAACAGTCTTGTGCGACGGTATGTACATGAGGCGGAGATAATCGTCGAGCGCCTCGGGATCAACCTTGCCTTTGATGAGACCTGTCGCGAAGATCGACTTGATCTCGGATGCGGCGATGAACGTTGCGGTGCTTCCGGTGCCGGAGAATGAGTAATAGAAGGGTTTCTTTCCAAAACGGTCTCGAGCGACAAAGAGTTCCTTTTTCCGATCGTCCCAGATGGCGAAGGCGAACATGCCGTCGAGATGCTTCACGCAATCGCGGCCGTATTCGGCGTAGGCTTTGAGGATCACCTCGGTATCCGAATGAGAAGAGAATGTGTGGCCGCGGCGCTCGAGCTCGGCGCGTGCTTCCTTGTACCCGTATATTTCACCGTTGAAAACCACGGTGAGTGGGTCGCAGTTGTCGTGCATCGGCTGATGGCCGGCGGGCGAGAGGTCAACGATGGCGAGACGGGTTTGTCCGAGAATGCACTCGTCGGAAAGGCGTTCGAAGCCTCGGTCGTCCGGGCCCCGCTTTGAAAGACACGAAAGCATGGCGCCCAATTTCGCGTCATCGATTTTTTTGGCTCCTTTTCCCGCTATGGCTATGATTCCGCACATATATTGATTGTTGCACCTTTACTATACCGCGCGCGAGACGAGACAGGTTTCATTCGGGAAGATATGGCGTTCGCGCACGGAAAATCCGACGGATGCGAGTTTCATTTCTGCGGCATCGCGTTCCGCGCGCGAGCGCGCTGGAAAACTCCAAATAAGGATCTCCGGCCGGTCCGCCGATAGCTGCGGGAAATCGCCTGATGCAGTCTTTGTTTTGAAAAGCGGCTTGTATCGCTTTACGAGAGCTTCGACATTCGGACGATCAGGCCGTCCCATCGTCCAGCCAGCCTTTCGGAAGAATGCGCGGATGGCGCGCTTTATGAATGAGTTTGTGGGCTTCTTCGCCTGGAGCTTTTCGAGGAAGACGCGGAGGAAATCGAACGGTCCTGGTTCCGGAAGAAGGATATGCCAATCTTTTTTGAGGATCGGCAGCTGCCATTCGTTGTTTTCGCGGGCATAGCGATGGACGAAAAGCTTCTGATTAGGATTATCGTAGGGCAGGCAATCGATGAGGAACATGAACGACGAATCAATAACGTGGATTTCTGCCGCGCGTTCAATTGCCGTGATGTAGTCGCAAAAATTGTCGGCGAGTTCCGGTGCCGGGATAAATATTTCGAGTTTTTGATCGATGAGTGACCGTTTGATATTGTAACTTCGCGAGCGGTCTTCGTGGAGGAACGCGTAAGGCTTTTTCGGCGCAGCTTTTTCGTACAGGGCCTCTTCGCGCTTCGTATCGCGATTGATCCGGAAGCTATCCCACAACTTCGTGAAATCGACGCCCGCGAGCTTGTAGAACTGGATCTCGAGCGGCTCCCCGGAGACGCGGTCGAGCTTTTCGAAACCGATCGTCACCGCCTCGTCATATAAAGCGCCTGGCTTTCCCGAGTTTTCCGCCATGTATTTGCGTGCTTCGGCGTCAGTCGCCTTGATCACCGTTACGTTCGGCAGGTCGCGATACATGAAGGCCACGGACGCCGCATTGTGGGGTAAGGCGAAGAGCCCGACGCGAGAATATCTCTTGGCGTATTCGCGGACGATGCCATGGCACATCACGTGATCGCCGAGGCCCATGTGGTGGAGGAGAAGGATGCTCTTCATATGCCCGTATAATCGAGCAGTATAGCATTTATGAACGAATGGCGGATTCCCATAAAGGTGCTATATTAGCCTCATTCCTATGAAAGCGGCTATCCTTGAGACCATAAACTCGCCTTTGGTTGTGGACGACGTAGAACTCACCGAGCTTACGTTCGGGCAGGTATTGGTCAAAGTCCTTGTATCAGGCATATGCGGCTCTCAGCTCCACGAGATCGCAGGCAATAAAGGCAATGCCAAATTCGTGCCGCATCTCCTCGGGCACGAGGGCGCCGGCATCGTCGAAGCGATTGGTCCGGGCGTGTCGAAAGTGAAGCAAGGCGACAAGGTCATCATGCACTGGAGGAAGGGTGAGGGCATTGAAGCCGACTTTCCGACATATATCTGGAAAGGAAAGAAGATGCGAAGCGGCAAAGTTACGACTCTTTCCGAGTACTCGGTCGTTTCCGAAAACCGCATCACGCCTGTTCCGCACGATACGCCGAACGAACTCTGCGCCCTCCTCGGCTGCAGTCTCTCCACGGCTCTCGGTCTTATTGATAATGAATCTGATCTCAAACTCGGAGAGAGTTTCATGACTATGGGTGTCGGCGGCCTCGGCGTAAACCTTATCAAGGCTGCCCGCCTCGCCGGCG
>DASTXF010000031.1:0-20871 GCA_035765615.1 Minisyncoccota bacterium
TTGGGCTTCGAGAGCGGCTCTTGGTGCGTCAGGTCGTAAAACCAGACGTAGGCCTTGTACAAATACGAGCGGTCCACGATATACGTGAGCACGCCCGCACCGACGAAGAAGAGGATCCAGCAGGTGCTGTAGACCCCCGTATTATTCACGAAGTCATGCATTGTGATGCCTTCTCTTGTGTGGGTTGAATTGTCAAACGAGCAGAAAAAGTCCTTTTATAATTATACTAAGTATTTGTGATTTGTCAATATAAGAAAAAGGCGCGTCCGTGAGGACGCGCCTTCGAAAATAAGGCTAACTTAGGCCGCTCGGGCGGCGGAATCGGCCGCTTTGACACGGCGATCCGCCTCCTGATTGATCCTGACCCGCTTCACCACCGCATCGACGTCGCGATTGAATTCGACGCTTGCAATGCCAGCGAGCGTATCGAGATAGCGGTACGCTTCCTCGGTGAGGATGGACCGCATATCGAGACCCTTGAGGTTCAGCTTGAGCTGTTCCTTGAGGAGCTCGACCTTTTGCTCGTACGCCAGCTGGTAGAAGAGCTTGGGATCGTCAAACCATTCCTTCGGCAGATCGAAGTCGAGAATCCGACCGTCGACCGCCGCCTGAATGTTCCGCAAGTCGCGCGAGGTAAATGCGTATGATTTCCGCACCTCGACATAGAGACTCGCGAAGAATTCCTGGCTGCCCTGGGGGTATTTCTCCCCCGCTGCCGCGATCGCCTGCGCAATCTTCGGATCCTTGACCGAGTATGCACCGGTCTCGGCTTCGAGTTCGGCGAGATTCTTGAGCTCCTTTTGAGCGCTCAGAAACTCGTAATTCGAAACCTTTTTGAGATCGGCGAAACCCTGATCGATCTTGCCGTAACGGCGAAGCCAGAGGTAATTCTGGTCCAGGAAGTCTTCCTGCGTGACCGCGCCGTCGATGGGAAAGCGCGATTGCACGCGGGAGATGACTGCCGGGTCGATGATCTCGGGAAGGTTCGTGAAGAGATCGATCTTGGCATTGCCGCGAACGACCGCCGAAGCGCCCTCAGTCCTCCGGAGGAAGACCGAAATCACTTCGCGAACGCCCGCTGAAACGCCTTCCTTCGACCGGTTCATGAAGTTGTTCTCCGCGTCGTCGACGGGTCCGTATACGATACGGTCGTCGAAGTCGAGGAACTTCATCCAGTCCTCCATCCGTTCAGCGGAACCGCCTTGGAATGTGGACACGACGGTCGAGGGCATCGGCCGGAAGTCGAACAGCAAGCCGAGCTTGTCGCAGAGCTCCTGCAGCTTCGTCGCCGTAGCGGCGATCTGCAGGGTCTTGCCCGTTCCCGGAAAGCCGAATCCCATGCCCACGAGTGGGTATGAGCCGAGCTCGAGGAATGGGTTCTTCTTCCGGACGGGATCGTAGCAGCACATGATCATCGCCGTGCGCACCGCTTGGTGCTTGGCGCGTCGGTTGCCGACGATCTCGTCGAATTGAACCTTGCGGAAGTCAGCCGTGATCGCGGCGGTGTGCTTGATCGGCGTGAAGCCCCGGACAACGAAGTCCGAGTTCTCCAGCTGATACGACACCTCCGTGAAGGGTTCGGCGTAACGGAAGGATTTTTCCTTGTCGCGGATCTCGCCCATCGCCGCCTCGAAATAGAGGAGCGCGAGCTTGGCCACTTCAAGGCCGTTCTGAACGACGTTGGTTTCCTTCTTGCAGTACCACGCGAAGTGATAGAGAAGGCACTGGAGGCCGCGTTCCGGTGTGGAAAGCGATGTCTCCGGGACGCCGTTGAAGTCGAGCTTGATCGCGCTCACCTTTGTTTCCTCGTACGAGGAGAGGGTGTGCACGATGTAGGCCGACGCCGCGAATACGGCGATGGCCGACTTCACCGCGCCCTTGTCGTTGAATTCCGCAACCTGGGTCTGCGACAGTTTCCGGAGCCGGTTTTGCTCCTGAAGGGTGTCGAGACCTGAGCGCTTTTGGTAAGCGCTCGCCAGATTAAGGCCGATGCAGAGTCCGTCACGGATCGTGTTCAGGACTTTGTTCACGTCCTGGTCGAGGAGACTGCCGCCGCCGCTCACCTCGGAGGCGAGGCTGACGAGCGAGACTTTCTCTTCGGACTGAAGGTCGCCGATGATCGCTTGCGCGGTCAGGGAGCCTTTGTCGCCACGCATGAGCTGACGGCCGGGCTTCCATGTGACCGAGCGAAGCACCGGATCGGCCCACACGAGGTGCTTATCGAGATCGGCCCAAAGGATGGGCAGATTCGAATTGCCGTTTGTCGTAGCCATTAAGAGGTTTCCTTTCGGTTGTCCGATTCAAAGAAAAGGGCGGGAGATTGTCCCCCGCCCTTCGTGAATCGGTGATTTTTAGCTCTCGGACGAGCCGTTCGAGCCGTTTGAACCTTCCGAACCGTTCGCGCCGGGCGCATAGTGGGAAACCGACGTTTCGGTCTCGTCGATTCCCGCATTGCGCTTCATGTCGGCGTCGACCTTGGCGGCGCGCGCGTTCATGGTGGCGAGGTGTTCGGCGATCGAGGTCAGAACTTCGTGCACCTCCTGGAGCTTCTCGGGCTGGCGCTCAAGATTCTTCATGAGGGCGTCGCCGGAGGCGACCATCGAGCTCGCCATGTACACCGTGGTGTCGCGGTCGAGCTTGGTGCCGATCTGGCCGATGTGTTCGTCGAACTGCTGGTCCGAGGCGACTTTCATCGCCGCGAGCCGCGCCTCGTACGTTTTCGTCCGGGTCTCGGTCTCGGAAATCGTGCGCGCAATGCGCGCCCGGAGGACGTCCTTGTGCTTCATGAGCGACAGGAGGCCCACCGAGATTTCCTTGGCGCCGAGTTCCTTGGTCTGGAAGTGCGTGACCGCCACGGCCTTGTCGCCGCGGATGCCTTCGAGCTCGACGCGAAGATTCGAGATCTTCTCTTCGAGCTGGGAGTATTCGGGGGTGCCGTTGACTTTCGTCGTGAGCTCCTCCTCGAGCTGCTTGAGCTCGATCTCCTTGTCGGCGATCTTGCTGTCGATCTCGAGGATCTTGGCGGCGGCCTTCTCCTTCTCCTGGAGCGCGGTCTTGCGGCCGGCGTCCATCATCGTGATTTTCTCGCCGAGCATGAGAACGCTGTTCTTCATGATCTCGACGGTCTTGCGACTCACGTTGACGAGGGTGTCGACGGACGCGCGCATATCCGCATGGCGGAGACGCTCGCGAACCATCGATTGCACCTGGGTTTGGGCTTCCGTGACCTTGAGGTTCGCGGCTTCGAGTTCGCGTTGGAGATCGGCGATGGCCTTCTCCTTCGAGCTGAAGAGGTTCGTGAAGAACCCCGAAGCTTTGCGCTTCTCGATCTGGGCCTCGATTTCAGCGACCTTGGCTTTCGCCTGGTCGATGATGCCCTTCTCCTTGGCGGTCGGCTCGTTGAGCTGCTGGAACTGCAGGTCCATTGTCCCTGCGATTTCCTGCAAGGCCTCGAGAGCCTTGGCGATGTCTTCCTCGTCCTGCTTCATCAGGCCTTCGACCTGCTTGAAGTCGGCGTTGAGGATCATCTCGCGGACGCCCACGCGCTCCTTGTTCTTGCCCATGCCTTCGATCGTCTTTTCGATCTCGAGGACACGGGCCGTGGCAAGGCGCTTGGTGTCGACCTGCGCGACTTTGACGCCGGCGGTCGCATTGGTGCCGAGGTTCAGGATATCGTCGAGCGACTCACTCGGAGCGACCACTGCGGGCGCACCGGGCGAAGCGACATCGAGCGAGGAAGCCGGAGCGGAATTGCTGCGGCGGGAACGGCTAACAGTTGTCGTTGGCATAAATCCTTTCGGATGTGTGGGTGGTTGGTTGAGGTTTGATTTGACCTAAATTTCACCTATTACAAGGTGCAAAATACTGATACGGATACTAGTACAAAATTGCATTTATGTCAAGTATGTGCCGAAATGAAAAAAGAGGGCTATATAAAGCCCTCTTTCTCCCCTTTTCTCCTTATTCCTGACGAAGCGGTGCTGCCTTGATGATTTTGATGATCTCCTCGTTATTTTCTGCAATATGGAAGATCTTTTCATCACCGGGCGATATCGTCTTGAACTCGTCGCGAAGCTTGTGTGAAAGGTCAAGCACGTCCATCCAATAGTTTTTGCCGACGCAGATCACGGGAACTTTCGGAATCTTGCGCGTCTGAATGAGAGTGACGATTTCGAAGAATTCATCAAGCGTGCCGAATCCGCCCGGGAAGAAAATGTAAACTTCGGCCGAGAACGAGAGCGCCACTTTCCTGATGAAGAAGTAATAGAAACGGATATGAGCAGTGAGGTATTCATTCATCTTCTGCTCGTGCGGAAGAATGATGTTCATGCCGACTGATTTGCCGCCGGCTTCGTATGCTCCGCGGTTCGCAGCTTCCATGATGCCTGGACCGCCGCCCGTGACAACCGTATAGCCCGTTTCCTTCACGATAAGCTTCGCAAGCTCTCGCGCCTGAATATACGACGGGTGATCTTCGGTAAATCGAGCCGATCCGAAGAACGAAACTGAACGCGGATAGCTCTTAAGGAAGCGGAATGTGTGCTTGAATTCGCTGTTTATGGTGGCGAGACGCTTGCGTGCGCCGTCCTTGAGTTCCTTATAGGCTAATTCGTGCCCCGTCATTCCCTCTTCTGCCCCTCCTTTCTTCTTCCAGATGTTTCCTATCATTTCCGTGTTGATACGTTATGTGATTTACGCGGACATTGTACTATAATGTGACCATATTAGCTAAAATTTTTTTATGAGGAAATTTGGAACGCGTGAGTGGATAGCGGTCGGCGTGGCGCTCGTCGCCGCCGGAATGCTCTTCTTCGGAAACGAAGTGATGGGATTCCTCTTCGGCGGAAGCCAGGCAGCCGATACGGCCTCAAATCCTGCCGTTGATGCTGCTGCCGCTGACACGAGCGCGGTCGCAAGCACCACTACGACTATGCAGAACATCTCAACCGTGAAGGGACTCGAAATTTATGACCAGGTTGTCGGAACCGGCGCGGAAGCCACCCCAGGCAAGAAAGTGACCGTGCACTACATTGGCACGTTTACGAACGGCCAGAAATTCGACAGTTCCGTCGACCGCGGCACTCCGTTTGATTTCACCCTCGGCGCCGGCCAGGTCATCAAGGGCTGGGACCAGGGCGTTGCAGGTATGAAGGTTGGCGGTGTCCGCCGTCTCGTCATATCGCCTGAACTCGGCTACGGTAGCCGCGATTTCGGTCCAATTCCGGGCAATTCGACGCTCGTCTTTGAAGTTCAGCTTCTCGACGTAAAATAGGCATTTCAGGCCTCTATAGAGCCCCTGCCGAGAATGCCTCGGCAGGGGCTTTTGCGTAAAATTCCATCTTTACCAAACATTGACAAGAATGGATTTGTGTGTAGTATGCAAATCAGACCAAACCCGTTCGTTAACCCCGTACTCCCAAAACCACATATAATCCTATGAACAGCAACACTGCATTGTTCTGGATCGAGATCGTAATCACGATCGCACTCATGCTCGGCGCTTTCTACGCCTGGCATTTCAACGCAAAGCACCACCGTCCGCACATCGATGATGAGCGCGCCGCGGTGCTCGTCCTGTCGGCAGCGTGTTTCGCAGTCGCGGCGTTCAGGAATGACGTCACTGTCAATCTGACACTCGCGTGCTGCGGCGTGGCATTCCTCGCTTTCGCGGCATGGGCCATCGAAATCGTGGAACTCTCCAAAAACACACCGGCATTCCTCGGCGTGACGGGCGGCGTCCTTGTGGCGCTCTTCGCCTCACTCGGCGCAAGCCACCTCATCGACGAATGGATCGCGGTTGTTTCAAGCGGCCTTCTCGCCCTCCTGTGCGTTCCCTACCTGGCGAACGTTGGAGTCGAGCTCGTCGGAAAATTCCACGCCATGAGGTTCGCCAAGGCCTCGGCGGAAATCACGTCCCCGGAAGTGACGCAGTCGCTTGCGGAAGCCGATACGATCTCCGGAACACCGGCATCCGCGGCCCCCGCCGCAGCCGTCGCTCCGCCGCCCGAGACGATCTCCGTGATTGTCCGCGCCGATCCGATCCCGCCCGCTCCGGCGGCTGAAGTCGCCCCCGCGGCCACGCCTTCCCCGGCGCCAGCCTAACGGCAGGACAAAGGATTATAAAAGGCCGCCTCATTCCGAGGCGGCCTTTTTCTTTTAGTAATTTTTGAGCTGATTGATGCGCTCGTGCTGGCGGATCTTTTCGTGAGCCTTGGCTTCAATCTGGCGAATACGTTCGCGGGTAACGCCGAACTCTTTGCCCACTTCTTCAAGCGTGTGGGTAATACCGTCGTTCAAACCATGCCTCATTTCGAGGATTTTGCGCTCTTTCGGCGAAAGGTCGGAAAGAATGCTTCGAACCTGGTCCGCAAGGATGCGGCGGGACGATTCCTGGTCCGGCGAAAGGATTTTGTCGTCGGAAAGAAAGTCCCCGAGAGTCGACTTTCCATCGTCACCGTCATCACCTACCGGGCTTTCGAGAGACACGGTGTCCTGATCGATCTTTTCGATCTGGTAGACCTTGTCCACATCAAGACCCATTTCGGTCGCGATTTCGTCAGGCAATGGATCACGGCCGAGGTCTTGGGAGAGCCTGCGGACGACTTGTTTATATTTGGCGATGGTTTCAACCATGTGCACCGGAACGCGAATGGTGCGGCTCTGGTCGGCCAAAGCACGGGTGATGGCCTGGCGGATCCACCACGTGGCATAGGTCGAGAATTTATAGCCCTTGGTCCAGTCGAATTTGTCGACGGCCTTGAAAAGGCCGAGGTTTCCTTCCTGGATAAGGTCGAGAAGCGTGAGGTCAGCCGAGCGGCCTACGTATTTTTTGGCAATGGAAACCACGAGACGGAGGTTTGCCTTGGCGAGAAGGCCTTTGGCCTCATCATCACCTGCCTCGATACGCTTGGCGAGCTCCTTTTCCATAGCAGCGGAAACAAGCGGGTACTGGCCGATCTCCTTGAGATACATTTGGATCGAGTCGTAGGAGGACTCGCTTCCGGCGCGGCCGAAGGAATATTTCTTACCCTTGGCGTCTGCTGGCGGCTCAAGGTCGAGCATGCCGCCCGATTCGAGCACGTCAACGCCAGCAGTCGAGAGTTTCTGATAGAGCTCGTCGAGGAACATGATGTCATCTTCGATGTTCGGAAATTCTTTGAGAATTTCATCATACGTGACGAAACCGCGCTCCTTTCCTTTCGAAAGGAGTTTATCCGCGCGCTTCAGAGCGTCTTTTTCCTTTTCCTTTGCCTTCGACGCCTTCGGGCTCATCTTCCCCTTTGAAGCCTTTGTCGGCTTCTTGGAAGCTTTTGCCTTGGTTTTTATTTTTTTCTGCTGCTTTTTCGCCATAGATTTTTCAGTTTGCCTATTATATCAGATTCCTACATCTTTTCCGCTAAGCTTTTTACCTCCTGAATCCTCTTTGATAATACGTGGATTTGCTTGATAATGTGCTCCGTTTCGGCCTTGTTTTTCTCGGCCCGGTGGAGCTCAGCCATCATTTCCTCGAGCCGTTTCTTGGCATACTCTTCCTCAAGACCGAGAAGGAGTATTTTCCACTCTTTTGCCGGGTCATTATCGCCATACGTGACCTCGGCTTCGAGCGTGAGCTCGGCCATATCATCCGGAGAGAGAGCGGCAAATGTTTTCGCCCGCTCTTCCCCAATGATGGCTTCGAGCTCCGCCTGTTTGGCACCATCTCCCGCAAAATATTTTTTTGAATGAAGAAGGCCGAGGACTTTGCGTTCAATCGATTCGAAGCGATCGAGGCGCGGCTTGCCTGCCTCAGAGGGACGCGCCGTCTGGACCGCCGTTGTCCGAGCCTTCACGAATGCCTGGAGATCATTCCAGAGGGCGTTTTCGGAGAGCGCCAGCCGGTCGGCGATGCGCTTCACTGCCTGGAAGCGCGGCGTGTCGTCCGGTATAGCGGCAATATACGGGAAGACGTCCTGCTTGACCGACTTTGAAACTACCGCCGGAGGAGCCTTAGCCGACTCAATGGTATCGGCGAGAAAGTCGATGAAGTCCCTCTTTGATTCGAGCATTTTCACCCAATCCTTTGGATTGGCCTTGATGATGTCGGCCGGGTCCTTTCCTCCTTTGATATCTACGATTTTAACGTTCATGCCGAGAGAAAGCACGGCCGGAGCGATGCGCTTTACTGCTTTCTGCCCTGCCGCGTCTGAATCGAATGAAAGGACGATGTTTTGAGAGAGCCTTGTCAGGAGACCGAATGCCGAGTCCGCGCCATTATCATCCGTAAAGGCCGTTCCCGAAGCCGCCACGGTATTGGTGAATCCTGCCTGGTGAGACATGACAAGATCCATCTGGCCTTCGACAAGAATCGAGTAATCGCGCTTCCTGATATCGCTTTTAGCCTTATCAAGACCGTAAAGCGTTTTCGACTTGCTGAAGACGGAGGTTTCCGGACTGTTAAGGTATTTCGGCGGATTGGCTTCTTCGTCAAGCGTGCGACCCGTGAAAGCGATAATGCGGCCCGACGAGTCCCCGATCGGGAACATTACACGACCCCGGAAGGTATCGTAGAACGGGTCCCCTCCCGGTTTTTCGCTTTTTTTAATAAGACCGACGGCGAGCACGTCTTCATCTCGGTAACCCTTGCCTTTCAAGTGGTTTCGGAGAACTCTCCAGTCCTCAGGGGCGAAACCGATGCGGAAATCGCGGATAGTTTTTTCCGAGAGACCGCGACCCAGGATGTAACTCTTAGCCTTTTCATGTTCGGCAAGACGAGCTTCGTAGAACGCAGCCGCCTCTTCGAGGATTTCAAGAAGAAGCTCTTTGCGATTGTCGTGAGAGCGTTCTGTGCGATCAAGCCTCACTCCCGCACGATCCGCAAGGACTTTCAAAGCTCCCATGAAGTCGAGGCCCTCGAATTTTTCGACGAACGTGAATATGTCGCCTTTGGCCTGGCAGCCGAAGCAGTAGAACGAACCGCGCTCGGGAGAAACGAAGAACGATGGCGTCTTTTCGTTGTGGAAAGGACAGCGCGCCTTGTAATTCTGGCCCGCCTTGTCGAGCTTTATGTACGAGCCGATCACGTCGACTACGCTCAATTTATCCTTGATCTCTTCTACGTGCGTGCTCATGCTTCAATTATACGCCCGAAACGGCGGCTCCTTTCGGAAGCCGCCGCGGGGCATTTTTACTCTTCGAATGCCGGAATCTCCTTCGGAGTGGCTGAATCAACCATCTCTTTCTTCGGACTGCCTTCATAGCCGGTACCGGCTGGGATGAGGCGGCCGATAATAACGTTTTCCTTGAGACCCTGGAGCTTGTCTTCGGTGCCGCGGATGGCTGCCGAGATGAAGATCCTGGTCGTGTGCTGGAACGACGCTGCCGAGAGGAAGCTCTGGCGCGAGAGCGATACTTCGGTGATACCCATGACCACTTCTTCGGCGGTAGCTGGCGTCTTGCCTGCTTCCTTTATCTTGTGGTTTTCAGCATTAAGGTCGTATACATCGACGACGTCATCGATCGAGAAGCGGGTATCGCCAGAATCGGTGATGCGACGGCGAGAGAACATCTGCTTAACGATGATCTCGATGTGCTTCCTCGACACGGTTTCACCCTGGAGTTCGTAGATCTTGCCGATTTCGCGGATGATGTACTCCATAGCCTTCTCCTTGCCACCGAGCTCGAACACCTCGTCGATGTCAGCCGAACCGTCGGTGAGGAACTGGCCCTTAGTCGTCTTGTCGCCCATTTTCACGAGCGCCATACGGCGGGAGCTGAAGGTATATTCGATTTCCGAAGCGCCCTTCTTGGCCTTGCCCTTGTCTTCGATGTCAGGGATAACGGTGATGACTTTTTCTTTGCCGAGGTCCTTTACGGACGAGACGGTGCCGGATACGGTCGCGATGACTGCAGGATTCTTCGGCCTGCGCTTTTCGAATACTTCTTCGACGCGAGGGAGACCTGCGGTGATGTCGCCGCCGACCGATGCAGTACCGCCGGCGTGGAAGGTACGCATCGTAAGCTGAGTACCCGGTTCGCCGATTGCCTGTGCGGCAACGGTTCCGACAGCTTCGCCGATATCGATGAGATGGTTCTTGCCGAGGTCGATACCGTAGCACTGCTTGCAGACGCCGTGGAGGGTCTTGCATGCGAGCGGAGAGCGAACACGAACTTCGGTCACACCTGCTGCTTCAACGGCTGCAGCCTCTTGCTTTGTGAGAAGGTGACCCTTCTTGAACATGACCTTGCCAGAAGCGTCTTTGATGTCTTCTGCAATGACGCGACCGCGGATGTTCTTAGCGATCGAGACTTCGATGCCGGAAGCGCTTTCCTTCTTGATGATGATGGAATCCTTGGTGCCGCAATCATCTTCCGTAACCATCACATCCTGTGCGACGTCGAAGAGACGGCGGGTAAGGTAACCTGCGCGAGCGGTGTTGAGCGCCGTGTCGGTAAGACCCTTACGAGCACCGTGGGTCGTAATGAAGTACTCGATCGGAGTAAGACCGTCTTTCATGCCGGAAACGATTGGGAATTCGATGGTTTCGCCGGCCGTGTTGGTGATGAGACCCTTCATGCCCACCATTTGGGTGATGTTGCCCCACGAACCACGAGCGCCTGACTTCACCATGTCGGTAACGGAACCGTTCACTTCGTGAGCGTCTGGGATGAGTTTTTCAACATCGGACTTGGCCTTGTGCCAGATCTCGATGTTCTTCCTCATGCGTTCGTCTTCGGAGAGAAGACCTTCGGACCACTGCTCGTTTACCTTGTCGGATTCGGACTTGGCCTTCTTGATGACGTCAGACTTGCCTGATGGCGTGCGAACGTCGTCGATGCCCCAGGTAACACCCGAATACGTGGTATAGCGGAAGCCGAATTTCTTGATCTTGTCGAGGGTTGGTGGAACCTGGTCGACGCCGTAGCGCACGAGAAGGTCGTCAGCAATACCCTGCATGGTCTTTCGTTCAATTTCCTTGTTTACGAACGGATAGTCTGCAGGAAGCACTTCGTTGAAGAGGATGCGGCCGACAGTCGTCTCGAATACGCCGCCGTTGTATTCGGCATATTTGACGGTGTTCGGAGCCATGACCTTGATCTTGGCGCGGAACGAAACCTCGCCGAAGTCTGATGCGAGCACTGCGGTTTCAGGCGATTCGAAAATCTTGCCTTCGCCCTTCTCGCCTTTCACGTTCTTGGTCATCCAATAAACGCCAAGGTTGATGTCGAGCATCTTGTTCGTGACCGTTGGGTCGCCGGAGCCAGGCTTCAAGATGTTCTTGTTCGAGGCCATGATTTCCTTCGCTTCGAGCTGGGCTTCCGGAGAGAGCGGAACGTGAACTGCCATCTGGTCACCGTCGAAGTCTGCGTTGAAGGCCGAACATACGAGCGGGTGAACCTGGATAGCGTTGCCTTCGATGAGGACAGGCTGGAAGGCCTGGATACCGAGGCGGTGAAGGGTCGGAGCGCGGTTCAAGAGCACGTACTTGCCCTTAATAACCTCTTCGAGGATTGCCCACACCTCAGGAATACCGTCTTCAATAAGACGGGATGCGCCGCGGATGTTATACGCGAGTTCGCGGCGGAGGAGTTCGTGAATGACGAACGGCTTGAAGAGCTCGAGGGCCATGTGCTTTGGAAGACCGCACTGGTCGAGAGCGAGTTCAGGGCCGACGACGATCACCGAGCGGCCGGAATAGTCGACGCGCTTACCAAGAAGGTTGCCACGGAGAAGACCACGCTTGCCTTTAAGGTTGTCAGCGAGTGACTTGAGAGCACGCTTCGAAGCGACGGAACCTGCCTGAGTCGTCGAGTTGCCGTGACGGATCGAATTATCGATCAAAGCGTCGACAGCTTCCTGGAGAATACGCTTTTCGTTTCGGAGGATGACGTCAGGAGCATTGATTTCCTTGAGCTTCATCAAGCGGTTGTTTCGGTTGATGACGCGGCGGTAAAGGTCGTTTACATCAGACGTTGCATAGCGACCGCCATCGAGGGGAACCATCGGACGGAGAGCCGGAGGAATGACCGGTATGCGGAGAAGGAACATCCACTCTGGACGAATATTCGCCTTGATCATCGCGCGGACGACCGAGAGGCGGCGGTTAAGCTTGTCCTTCTCGAGGCTGTTCGACTTCTCAAGGTCAGCGACGAGCTTCGTCTCGAGTTTTTTGAGGTCGATATTCTTGCAGATATTGAAGATCGCTTCAGCACCGATGCCTGCTTCAAAGAGGGTCGCATATTTCATCGAGAACTTGCCGTACTCGACTTCGTCGAGAACGACGCCTTCCTGAATAGCATCGATTTCCTTCTTGGCGCCCGTGTACATGGACTTGAGCGCTTCGCGGGTCTTTTCGTCCTGCGAGGTCTTTACCTTCGACTTATATTCCGATTCGAGATCTTTCATGATCTCTGCGCGGGCGTCTTCGTGAACCTTGGTCACAATGTAGCCGGCGAAATAGATGACCTTTTCGAGGTCCGCGGTCGTCATGCCAAGAATAAGGCCGAGGCGCGACGGCATGGAGCGGAGGAACCAGATATGGGAGACCGGGCTTGAAAGCTCGATGTGGCCCATGCGTTCGCGGCGAACGATAGAACGGGTGATTTCAACGCCACACTTCTCGCAGATGATGCCCTTGTAGCGGATGCCGCGGTATTTGCCACAGTAACATTCGTAATCCTTGTCCGGACCGAAGATCTTCTCGTCGAAAAGACCATTCTTCTCCGAACGCTGGGTACGATAGTTGATGGTTTCAGGCTTGGTGACTTCGCCGAATGACCACTCTTTGATGCGGTCAGGCGATGCGAGGCGGAGGGCGACGCTGTCAAAGTCCGTGAACTCGGCGGTCTTGGTTTTTGGTGTGTATGCCATAGTTTTTTCGTTTAGTTCGGGAGCTTAGGCGGTCTTGCCCATTTTCCTGTTAATGTCCTTCCCTTCCTTGCGCAATTCGACGTCGAGCGCGAGGCCGCGGAGGGAGTTAAGAAGCACGTGGAACGAGGCCGGGATATTCGGCGGCTGGAGCCTCTCGCCCTTCACGATCGAGTCGAAGGTAGCCGAGCGGCCCTGGATGTCGTCGGATTTCACCGTGAGGATTTCACGGAGCGTGTGGGCTACGCCGTGACCGAGGAGTGCCCAGACTTCCATTTCACCGAAGCGCTGACCACCGCCCTGAGCCTTACCACCGAGCGGCTGCTGGGTGATGAGCGAGTACGGACCAATCGAGCGCATGTGGATCTTGTCTTCCACCATGTGGTGCAGCTTGAGGATATACATGTAGCCGACCGAAATGTCCTGCTGGAACTTGTCGCCCGTGCGGCCGTCGTAAAGCGAGATCTTGCCGTTTTCCGGAAGACCAGCCTTCTTGAGTTCGCCCTTGATTTCATCCGACGTTGCGCCGGCAAACGGAGGAACCACTGCCTGGTAATTCAAAGTATTGGCAGCCATACCGAGATGGAGCTCGAGGATTTGGCCGAGGTTCATACGGGACGGCACGCCGAGAGGGGTAAGGATGACGTCGATCGGACGACCATCAGCCATATATGGCATGTCTTCTTCAGGAAGGATGCGCGAAATGACACCCTTGTTGCCGTGGCGACCGGCGAGCTTGTCGCCCACCGATACGGTACGAAGCTGGGCCACTTCGACGTGGATCCTCTTGATGATGCCCGATTCGAGCTTGTCGCCCTTTTCGCGGGAGAAGACTTTGACCGAGATGACGCGACCGCGCTTGCCGCCTTCCATGCGCTTCGAAGTGTCTTTAACGTCGCGAGCCTTCTCGCCGAAGATCGAGCGGAGGAGGCGCTCTTCAGGAGTGAGCTGGGTTTCGCCCTTCGGAGTGATCTTGCCGACGAGAATGTCGCCGGAGCGGACCTCTGCGCCGATGCGGATAATGCCGTCTTCGTCGAGGTTTCGGAGCTTTACTTCACCGACGTTTGGAATGTCGTGGGTAGTGACTTCGGGACCGAGCTTGGTGTCGCGAACATTCACGACGAACTCTTCGATATGGATCGAGGTGAATTTCGAGTTCTTGACGACGCGCTCCGAGAGAATGATTGCGTCTTCGTAGTTCGCGCCGGACCATGACATGAATGCCACGAGCATGTTCTGACCGAGAGCGATCTGGCCGCCATCAGAGGACGATGCGTCGGCGAGAACCTGGCCTTTCTTAACCTTTTCGCCGAGGTTCACGACTGGGCGCTGGTGGTATGCGGTAAAGCCGTTCGTGCGTTCGAACGAAACGAGCTTGTAAGTCGTCTCCTTGCCTTTGGCGTTCTTGAAGACGATCTTCTTAGCATCTACGCCGGAGATAATACCGTCTTCTGGGGCGAGGACGATACGGCCAGTATATTCAGCAGCTTTGCCTTCGATACCGGTGGCAACAAGCGGAGCTTCAGGGATGATGCACGGCGTTGCCTGTTTCTGCATGTTCGAACCCATGAGCGCGCGGTTGGCGTCATCGTGGTTCAAGAACGGAATCATGTTCGTGGCGATCGAGAATGCCTGGTTGGTAGACACGTCGATAAAGTCCACGTCTTCGCGGCGGATGAGGGTCGGAACACCGTTCTGGCGGATTTCAGCGAACTCCTCAGTGATCTTGCCGTCCTTGTCGTACTGGGTGCCGGCGTGCGTAATACGGTAGCTTTCTTCCTCAAGAGCGTTGAGGTAGACGATTTCCTTCGTGACCTTGCCGTCCTTTACGCGAGCATACGGCGTTTCGATCATGCCGAAATCGTTGAGACGAGCGTAGGTCGAAAGGCGCAAGATAAGACCAATGTTCGGACCTTCAGGAGTGTGGATCGGGCAAAGGCGTCCGTAGTGCGATGGGTGAACGTCGCGGACTTCAAAGCCTGCGCGTTCGCGGGTAAGACCGCCTGGGCCGAGGGCCGAGAGCGTGCGGAGGTGTTCAAGCTCAGTAAGGATGTTTTCCTGCTGCATGAACTGCGACAGCTGGTTCGTGGTGAAGAATTCCTTCAAGCGGGCCTGGAGAGGGCGCGGAGACACGAACGTGAGCGGCTGGGTCGTGTCAGGCTCGATGGTCGACATCCTGTCCTGGATGTTGCGCTTCATCTGCGAAAGACCGACGCGGAGCTTCTGCTGCATGAGTTCTCCCACGTAGCGGACGCGGCGGCTGCCGAGGTGGTCGATGTCGTCTTCGACGGCGTCAACCCTGTTGTTGAGGTGGATGATGTTGCCGATGATGGTCGCGAGGTCTTCCGCATTCACGGTCTTCCTCTCGAGTTCCTTATCAGTCATCGGTTTGCCGAAACGCTTGTTGAAGCGGAAACGGCCGACATTCGAAAGGTCGTAGCGGTCCTTATGGAAGA
Organism: Minisyncoccota bacterium; assembly: GCA_035765615.1. GTDB lineage: Bacteria > Patescibacteriota > Minisyncoccia > Phycocordibacterales > UBA6065 > UBA6065. The sequence continues at coordinate 15,301 of DASTXF010000031.1, forward strand.
GTCCGCCGATGAATTCCTTGGCGTTCTCTGCGGTTGCGAGATCGCCGTCGCGAAGACGCTTGTGGATCTCGATGAATGCGTCATTCACCGTCTTTGCGGTGTCTTTAGCGAGCGTTGCGGCCATGACTTTCACCGCAGCGTCGTCGCCCTTGAAATAAGCGAGGATTTTCTCGTCGGTGTCGGCTCCGAGAACGCGGAGGAGGGCCGAAACCATGAACTTGCGCTTCCTGTCGATGCGAGCGTAGATTGTGCCGTCAGTGTCGGTTTCGATTTCAAGCCAAACACCGCGGGCTGGGATGACCTTGGCGCCGAAAACTGTCTTGCCTTTCACTTCATCCGACGTGAAGAATACGCCGAACGAGCGCGCGAGCTGGGGAACGATGACGCGCTCGATGCCGTTGATGATGAAGGTGCCGTGATTGGTCATCAATGGAAAATCAGCAAGGAAGATTTCCTGCTCCTTTTCCGAGTTGAACATCTTGTTCTTGAGCTTGATCCTGACTTTGAGCGGCGCCTCGTAGGAAAGCTTGTTGTCCTTGGCGTAGTGCTCGTCGTACTTCGGCTCGGCGAGCTCGAAGCCGGTAAACGAGAGCTCGAACTTCTTGTCCGAGTAGTCCTTGATCGGCGAGAACTCCTGGAAGAGATCCGCGAGGCCCTTCTCGACAAGCCACTTGAACGATTCGGTCTGAGCGAAGACGAGATCCGGGATCTCGGCGAGCGGCTCCTTGAATCGTCCGAAGAATTTCTGTTCCCTCTTTATCATTTCAGTATGTTGATAAGCCTATAAAAATGTCTTTTCTCCCCTCTTTGACAAAAGATCAATAAAGACGCGCAAAAACGCAAAAAGGGCCTGTGCTCTTCAGGCTCTGTGGGTTCTGGCTGCTTTATTACGAGATCTTACGCAAGAAAAGGTTAAAAAACCTTGTAAATACTTCGTGTTTCCCCAATAACACAATCTTGCTCGAAGTGGTGCAAAGTGTACTCGTTTACTGGAAAAAGTCAATGCTTCCCAAGAAAAATACCGCGATGAACGCGGTATTCGCTATGGGCTTACGCCGATTTGGCTTACGGCGCTCTGGTCGCGGACGAGCGTGCCTTCGTCATTGTAGACGTAGTAAACATCATCCATGGGTTCCTTGCGCCTTTTATTGTGCTCGTCAGCAACGCGGAACGCGACCACCTGGGCATGATCACCCATAAAGTAGTCTCCATGAGAGAAAAGATCGACGCCCACGACGCGAAATAGACCTTTCGGCGCGATGCAAATGGTTTTTCCTGGCATATTATGAGTACTCCTTTCTTTTTTGATACTGCTTTGCCGGTGGTTTGTCAACAAAAAGCCGGCTATCTCTTGCCGGCTTTGAATTCAAAATGGGAGCGAGACGACACGAATGCCGTTTCGGAGCTCGTCGTGATATCCGATTTGAGCGGCGCAGATTGACCATCCTTTTTCGTACCGTTCGGCACTGACCGACCGGAGTATTCCTTTTGCGTCTTTGACGTGAAAGCAATAGATCCGATAAGCATTGAGCCACGCTTTCTCAAGGACGTAACAGGCATGCGCCAGGCGGACCTCCGCCGATTCGCCGAGCCGTTCACGAATTTCAGGCTCGGTCGCGTACGGCGAATCGTTTGATCCCGGATAGACTTTCGAGACGACGAGTTCCGCTTTTGGTGCGCCGAGTTCGATTTTCGGAAAAAACCATTCCTTGAAGGACGGCGAGACATAGAAAACCCTCGCCGCGACCAGCGCGATGCCCTTGTCCGAAAAATTGTCAACGAATGAGAACGGCTCCGAACGGCCAGGATACGTGAAGCTGCACACAGGTGTGAGAAGCTCCTCCCGCCGTCTTTCACGGGAACGCGCCTCGGCCATTGCATGATCTGCCGCATTGGCAATAATCGTGCGGACCAGGGTCGGGTTTTTGGCCGCCCATTCTTTCTGATCAATAGTAAGATCTTGAAGATTCATCTTTTCTGAAACTACAATAAACATTCAGTACCTGTCAATTGAGGGCGCTGATATACTTTTCATATGTATAAAAAGGCCCGGCTTCATTTCAAGAAACACGACCCGAGGCTCCATGCCGCGTCCTTGGAATATGAAATAGAGGACCTGGAACAGTCAGACGACCTCTTCCGCGACATCGCCTCGACCATCATCGGCCAGCAGCTCTCGGGAAAGGCGGCCGATACCATATTCGGACGATTTGAGGCGCTCTTCCCTGGAAAGCTCATCCTGCCGGAAGAAATATTGAAATTGCGGGACGAACAACTCCGCGCATGCGGTCTTTCAGGGGCGAAGGCACGATCAATCAAGGATCTTGCTGCCAAAGTGATTTCGGGCGATGTGAATATCGAGCGGCTTCCCCTCTTGCCGGATGAAGAGGTGATGCAGGAACTCACCAAGGTAAAAGGCATCGGGCCATGGACCGCGGAAATGGTCCTCATGTTCTCGCTCGGACGCACCGACGTATTTTCTATGGGAGACCTCGTCCTTAAAAAGGGCCTTATGAGCCTTTATGGGTGGAAGAAACTCCCAAGCGCTCGCACTGTCTCCAAAGTCCTCAACTCCTGGTCGCCATACCGCACATACGCCGCCCGCATCCTTTGGAAAATCGAAGACCGCAAAAAGCCCGGCGCCCTCCGCAAAGAATACGAAGGCAAATAAAAGCCCCAGACAGTATTCGAGGAGGCTACGAGGCGCGACGGCGCCGAGTCCGAGCGCGGCGGCGACCACGCCGCCGACGCGTACTCCGAGAATACTGTCTGGGGCTTTTTTCTACGTTATATCCTCTGCAAAGACGCCGAGAATTTGAAACTATCCACGACACCTTTCAAGGTAACGACTAGGAAGAGCGTGCCCGCAACCAGCGCACATTTCACAACGACATCCGTGTGCGCAAACGCTGCCGCGAAGAATCGCATAACGGCAGGGATGTCGAGAAGCGCCGGCATATTGGCGATGACATGGGAAACAGACACGGTCGATGCCACCACTACCGATGCAGCGACGAGAAACACAAAAGGCGCGGCCAATCTCCGCATAAGGAAGATCATCCGCACCTTTTTCATTATCTGATTCATCAATATGGTCATTGAGGTATTCGGGTGGACGGCTCGCGCCGTCCTAATTGTTAATACGTGATATCTTCGGCTATCTTTCGCATTTCGGCACGAGCACGATGCATGCGGGTCTTTACCGCACCTTCGGTCACACCTTCGACTTCTGCGATTTCTTTATAATCCTTGCCTTCGCTCACATATAATCGCAAAATCCGGGCGAAGGTTTCAGGCAAGCGAGCAAACATTGATTCCAAGTAGTCGCGATCAAGTTTCTGAGCTCGTTCTTCCCTGTCATCGTGCGGCAATACGGCTTCCATGTCCTCGTCGAGAGCAGAGAAAAATTCGCGTTCGCGTTTCATTTTCTTGTACCAATGGAAACAAACATTCATGAGCACCTTGTATGCCCACGATGAGAAGCGCGCGCCTTCGACCGGCTTGAATTTCTTGCCGTAAAGATAAATCTTCACGAAGGTGTCCTGGACGATGTCCCGGGCAGCCTCATCGTGGTGGACGATTGATCGAGCCTTGCGCAAAAAGGCCTCTTCGTATCGTTCAACGAGTATTTCGAAAAGATACGGATGCTTCCAAGACGCGGCGAGCACGTCTTCGTCGCGTTTTTCCTTGAATTCAGCCTTATGGATATGGGGATTCATCAGCGCCATTATAGCTGTCTCTCGCCGATATACAATCGTCCGATTCAAGAAAAGGTTTCTCCGTGACTTCGGACCGCGAACCAGAGTTGTACCCGAGAGAAATGAACACTACAAGCATACGAAAAGAAATTGAGGACAGGAATTTCGCAGGGAGAGTTTTTAGCGTCTCCCCGCTTTCAGGCGGCATCGTGAACGGCACCTGGCGCGTGACGGCGGAAAAAGGCGAATTCGTCTTCCAGATGATCCGCGATGATCTCGGAGGAATCACGGCAGAAGATTATCTTCTGCTCTCGCACATTCTGAGAAAATCCGCTCCCATTCCAGTGCTTATTGATTATTGGTCGGACAAGAACGGCGAACGACGCATCTTTCGCTTCATTCCAAACGATTCGCCAAGCGTACCGTCGGGAACGCACGCAGCTATTGCCGCACGGCACCTTGGAAAGACGCACGAGGCGCTCCGCGGCTCGTCCTGGAGGCCTTCGCGGACGATACCGGGCTTTCACGAGACAGATCGGATCTTCTCAAGGCTCTCGGCGCTCACGGGCAGGTCGAATTCAGGCGAAGCTGATCGGCTTGCGGAGACCATTCTCCGTGAAAGCTCGCGCCTCCTGATGCCAGAGTATCCGGAACAGCTCATTCACGGCGATCCGAAATGGAAAAATTTCCTTTTCGGGCACGAGGCATTCCCCGTCTTTGCGCGTGTGACGATCATTGATTGGGACACGCTTATGCACGGCAACCCGCTCATCGATCTTGGCGATTTCTGCCGGAGCTTCTGCTTCAAGGCTGGTCAATTCGACACGGACGCGTTCGCCCTCGCCTGCGCTAATTACTGGATGGAAGGGCAACCCGACACTGATACCGCACTTCAAGCCACGAAAATCGTAACGCTCGAGCTCGGAGCCCGGTATCTCATCGATTGGCACGAAGACAGTTATTTCGGCTGGGACCAAAGACGATTCGCGAGCAGAAAAGAATCGAACATCGCCGCCGCACGGAAATACATTTCGTATTTTCAATCGATCGCGGAATGCTCTCTCTAGCAAAAGCCCGGAATTCCCGGGCTTTTTTCTTTTATTTCCGAAGCACTCCTCCCCATTCGACAACCGTAAATCCTTGACGCTCTGTTTTAGAAATCGGAAGAGGCTCGACAGAGATTTTTTTGTCGAGCGGGCGATAATCCATGAGAACACGGATCACCGTGTCAGGAGCCGGGGTAACCGAGAGCGGTGCGGTCCTGTCGATATCAGCCCTATCTACGAAAGTGATGAAGTAATACGGCGCGGTCGAGAGTTTCGGAACCCAGAAATCAGTAAAGTCGCCGATTTCCTTCTGATTAAGACCGAATTCGGCGAGTGTTTTGACAAGGAATGAAGGTACATCGCTTTTCGAAACAACGAAGCCTTTTTCTGGAGTTGGTGTGACGCCCGCGCCTCCTCCTTCCCAGAAGAGATATGGATATGCCGCACCACGAGCCACATTCGTAAGGGCGCCCGAAGGTTTAGCAATAACATCCCAACCGCTTCCGTACAGAGGAACTGTCTTGGTGAATCCTCCATCTGGATTCAGAGCGACATGCACTTCGGTCGTTTTCGTCGGATAAAGGTAAATAACTGGTTTCGCCTTTTCTGCCGGCGGAACAATCTCGCGGCTTACAAACGGAACGATGGCGCCATGAGCATCAACATAGAAAAATATCGGATGCCTTGTTTCGAATACGTCGAACGAATACGGGAAGTATCGCTCGCCCTGTTCGTTGTATTTTTGGGTTTTCTGATAAAGGCATTCGTACGAAGCCTGATACGTTTGTCCGTCGGGTTCATACACAGTGGCGCCCCCGGCCTGAGTA
>DASTXF010000032.1:0-2193 GCA_035765615.1 Minisyncoccota bacterium
GTCTTCAAGCTCGTAAATAAGCTCGTCGAACTCGGCGTCATCTCCAAGGATGCCGAGGGACATATAACGCTCGTCCGTTCCGAAAGCGAAATTCCCATGCTTGGCCTCGTAGAGGCAGGCATACCGATGATCGCCGAAGAAACGGATCTCGATACGCTCAATCTCAATGCGTATCTCGTGGAAGACCGTGACAAGTCGTACCTGCTCGAGGTTAAGGGCGACTCGATGATCGAAGAAGGCATCAAAGAAGGAGACCTCGTGGTTGCGGAAAAAACAGGCAGCGGGCTCGAAGCAAAAGAGGGCGATATCGTCATTGCGGAAGTGGATGGCGGTTGGACCATGAAGTACTACCGAAAAAAATCTGGACGCGTCTTTCTCGAGCCTGCAAACAAAAAATATAAGCCGATCTATCCTGAATACGATCTCAAGATCGCTGCGATTGTGAAAGGAGTTATTCGCAAGTACTAATTCATATCTATGAAGGAACGGAACAAAGCGGTCCCGGCCGTGTATCTTATCCTCGAGAAAGACGGCAAGATTCTTTTCGGTACGCGTCAGAATACAGGCTACATGGACGGCAAAAGCCAAGTACCGGCGGGACACGTCGAGCTCGGGGAAATGCCGACCGAGGCGCTCGTGCGCGAGGCCAAAGAAGAGGTCGGTATCGATATTGACCGTAACGCACTCGAGTTTGTGCATCTCTCATATCGTCCGAAGCATGATGTGACAGGTGATCGTGTCGATATATTTTTTCGCGTCCATGCCTGGAAGGGCAAAGTGACCAATATGGAGCCTGAGAAGTGCTCTGAGCTTTCATGGGTTGATCCTCACGAGCTTCCGGAAAATACCGTTCCTCATGTAAAAGAGGCTATCAATTGCATATATGGCAAGGGTGTTCCATTTAGGGAGCTCGACGGATCGTGGCTCAAGAAAAACGGCGTACCGATTTCGGCGTAGCACCTTTTTCCCGGAAGGAGCATTATAGGGTGTATGAAAAACATACGTTCATTCATTTACTTCATCGTGCCGTTTTGCATCATAACGGCGATCTTTCTTACCATATATGCCGCTATGCAGCAGTCTATTCGCTTGGGGGCGAATGAGCCGCAGACAGCGCTCGCCGAAGATGCTGCTGTTGCTCTTTCAAAAGGCGCGATCCCGACGAGCGTTGTTCCGCCTGGTCTTTTCGATCCGAGCTTGAGCCCTTCCTCGTTCGTGGCCGTTTACAACGATGCGGGCGAAGTTCTCGAATCGTCAGGAGTTTTGAATGGGAAAATATATCCGGTACCGACGGGGGTGTTTAGTTCTCTTGCGTCGAATGATACCCGTGCGCTTACTCTTGAGCCGGAGCAAGGCGTCCGTGTGGCGAGCGTCATCGTTCGCTGGAATAATCCGAAAACCGGAAAAAGCGGATTCGTCCTTGCGGGAAGGTCCCTCAATATTGATGAAAATATCGTGAGGAAAATCGGTCTCATGATTCTCCTTGGTTATGCGGCAAGCATGATCGGCTGGGCGATCCGACTCGCGTGCGCGCCTCGTGAGCAAAGGGAATAGCTATTCCTCGATCAGGCTTCTTACTTTGTCGACGAGGCTGAAGAAGTGGGTCGAACGATTATCGCGCGGGTAGGGCAGGTCTACTCGGATCTTTTCTTTGACCGTACCCGGCGCTTTTGAAAGCACAATGATTTCATCGGAAAGCTCGATGGCGTCTTCAATGAGATGGTTCACCATGACCACTGTCATGTTGTATTTCTTGAATAGACGGAATATGTCTGTCTTGAGGCGCTCAGCGGTAATCGAATCGAGGCTCGAGAAGGGCTCGTCCATAAGAAGGATTTCGGGAGCGACGGCCAAAGCGCGCGCCACAGAAACTCGCTGTTTCTGGCCTCCGGAAAGCTGGTTCGGATAGGAATTGCTCAAATCGAAATCCGGCCCGATAAGACCGACTTCGCGAAGTTTTTCTTCGGCAATGCGGTTCCGTTCGGCGAGGGGCACGCCTTTCATTTCAAGTCCGAATGCTGCGTTTTCACGGACGGTGAGCCATGGAAAAATGGCGTGGTTTTGGAAAACCATGGAAAGTTCTTTGAAGCCTCGTTCGACCGCGCCTTTCTCCGGCGTTTCAAGTCCAGCAATGATACGAAGAAGTGTCGATTTGCCGCAGCCTGACGGTCCCATAAGAGAAACGAATGTTCC
>DASTXF010000033.1:0-7686 GCA_035765615.1 Minisyncoccota bacterium
GATCGCTGCCATCACACGAGACGAATTCGTCGCGTTCCATCGCGAAAATTACCGCATCGGTAATGTCGCCCTCCTTGTGGTTGGTGATGTCAGCGAGAAGGAAGTGACCGAGGCGGCGCGAATCCTTACCTGCGGTGTTCCAAGAGGTGCACTCATTACGCGTCCCGAACGGCTGAAAGAAGGTCCGACTCCGAAGACGAATGAAGTAATCGAGTCGTCGGCCAAACTCTTCGGTCTCAAGGGTGCGGCGCGCATGAAGGCAACCAAGATTCGCTTCCAGCGCATCTTGCCCTGGCCGTGGAAGGAAACTCGTGCCCCCGATATCGGTCTTCGGCTCGTGCGGGAACTCCTCATGTCCCGCATTCGAAGGGAGCTCGGAGTGATGTATTCACCCTCATGGGGGTTGGGCGATTTCATCGATCACCAGCATGCATCCATGAGTGTTGAAATCCTGCCTTCGGCCTTGAAGCCTGCGCTTGCCATCATGCGTCAGATCCGTAACGAGATTGCCGCAGGCGAACGAAAGCACGCAAAGCTTTTCGACGAGGTGAAGAATGCGTACATCGAACAGCTCCGGTTCAGGGATGATGAAGTGGAAAACATCGGATACAGCGCGTGCTGCGAATTCAACCTTCGCGGCCGGGTGATTCCCATCGGGGAAGACGTCCGTTACACCGAGGAAACCTCGTATCGCGACGTTTCGGACCTGTTCGCTCGTGAGTTCACCGAGGAAAAGCTTTTTTGGACGATCCTCACTCCATAAGCGCAAGCCCCGTCACAGGACGGGGCTTTTGTTATACTTCTTCTATGCCAAGAGCCTACGATAATGAATTCGAGACCCGCTACGCTCGCCTGAATAAGGGACAGAAAGAAGCCGTCGATACCATTGATGGTCCAGTGATGGTGATCGCGGGCCCAGGAACGGGCAAGACTACCATCCTCACGCTTCGCATTGCCAATATTTTGCGCCGGACGGATACGCCGCCAGACGCTATCCTCGCACTCACTTTTACCGAATCGGGCGTTCGCGCTATGAGGAAAAAATTGGCCGATATTGTCGGGCCCGCTGCGTATCGTGTGCGTATCCATACCTTCCACAGTTTTGCGAATGACATCATAAAGGCATATCCGGATAAATTCCCGCGCATCATCGGATCGGAGCACGTCGAAGGCCTCGAGCAGATCGCTCTCATGGAAAAGATTTTAGAAAAGGGGGACGAGAAAGGGGATTTTGATGTTCTGCGTCCGAAGGGGGATCCTTCCTACTACGTTTCCAAAGCCATATCCGCCATCAAGGAATTGAAGCGCGATGACATTTCGCCGGAGAAGTTCTCCGGCCAGATCGATGCGGAAGAAAAGGCGATTTTGAACGCTCCCGATTTGCGCCACGAAAAAGGTAAATACGCGGGACGCATCAAGGGCGAGTACCAGGACAGGCTCGATGCCGTAGTGAAGAATAGGGAATTGTGTCGGGCATATGCCGCATACGAAAAAGCCCTTTTCGAAAGCCGCCTCTACGATTTCGAAGACATGATCATCGAGGTGGTGAAGGCTCTTTCCAAGAATCGCGACCTTTCGCTTCGTATTCAGGAAGAAGGGCAATACATCCTCGCTGACGAGCATCAAGACGCAAATACAGCCCAGAACGAGCTTCTCGAGATCGTTTCATCATTTCATGAGAAGCCGAACCTTTTCATTGTGGGCGACGAAAAGCAGGCTATTTTCAGATTCCAGGGTGCATCGCTTGAAAACTTCCTCTATTTCAAGCGGCGATTCCCGGAAGCCAAGCTCATCAGGCTCACGGAAAACTACCGGTCACATCAAATTATTCTCGATGCGGCCTTTGCCATGATCGGGAATAATCCGGTTGATGATGAAAATCTGCGAGTCGAACTTGCGGCAAAAGGCGGCGTGACGCCTCGGGCGATCGATTGCGTCGCATTGCCTGACATTGAAACAGAGCTCGCCCATGTTGCAAGTGAAGCGAAGAGGCTTATATCTGAAGGCATGCCGCCGCGCGAGATCGCAGTGCTTATCCGCAATAACCGGCACGCTGATGCCGTAGAGCGGGCGCTTTCCGCAGCAGGAGTTCCTGTGGCGCGCCGCGCGGATGCCGACGCTCTCGATCACCCGTACGCCGAGGCGCTGTTCTCCCTCATCCGCGCGGCGCTTGATCCGGCCAAAGACGAATTCGTGGCAAAGGCATTGTTCGCGCCGTTTCTCGGCCTCGACATTATTTCGGCGTCAAAAACGCTCGAAGCATGGCGCAAAGAAAAGGGCCTCCTTATTGATTCTCTCGGATCGCGTGAAGGGGGGTCGCGCGTCGCTGGCCTTATAACCCGATTCGGACGCATTGCATCAGGCGATCCGGCCGTTGAGGCATTTGAAACGATCGCTCGCGAATCGGGTTTTGTGGAGTTCGTGGTCAAGCACGAACGTTCTCGCGATCTCGTTCCTCTCTATGCAGCCCTTCTTTCATCCGTTGTCCGGTTCGCCGAACGCGAGCGATCGGCCACCCTCCGCGATTTCATGGTTCGCCTCGATCACGCGCGGGAACTCGGCTATCCAATCTCAGCGTCGTTCGTTCCGCCTGATGGCGTGGAGCTCATGACTGCCCACGGGTCAAAGGGTCTCGAATTCGATTATGTCTTTATTGTTCACGCAAACGATGGTGTCTGGGGCGGCAAGCCGTCCCGGAGGCCGTTCAAGCTCCCGTCGGCTTCAATTTCTCCCGAAGGCGAAAATTCTGAAGACGAACGGCGCCTCTTCTACGTAGCCCTTACCCGTGCCAGAAAGCATGTCACGATCTCGTATCCCGAACGCGATTCCGAGGGCAAGGAACTTGCCTTGTCGCGATTCATGCTTGAAATACCCGAAGCGCATGTGCGCCGAATCACCCAGCAAAAAACTGCGGGAATTATGAGCGCCGCTCCAAAAGCCCCTGTTTCCATTTTCTCCGATCCGGCATATGTCCGGTCGCTTTTCCTCGACCGCGGATTTTCGGTGACGCACTTGAACAATTTCCTCGCATGCCCGCTTCAATATCTCTTCGTGGATCTTCTCAGGCTCCCGAAAGCCCAGGAGAAGTCCCAATTGAATGGCTCGGCCGTCCATTTCGCGCTTCATGATTACTTCGAGGCATATAAAAGGGAAGAAGACATGCCAATCGAGCGCGCTCTTGATCTCTTTGAAAATTATTTGCGCCGGACTCATATGAGCGAGCGCGATCTTAAAAGCTACGTGAAAGACGGGCGAGCTGATCTCGCCGCGTTTCTTTCGGGGTATCAATTTCCGAGGGCCATCTGGAACGAATTCAAAGTCGCTGGCGTGCCATTCGCTGTCGGAGACGAGGAAATACGCCTGAATGGAAATCTCGACAAAGTGGAGCTCGTCGGATCGGGCACGGTAAACGTTGTCGATTATAAGACAGGCAAGCCGCAATCCAGGAATAAGATCGAAGGCAAAACAAAAGACGCCGACGGCAACTATAAGCGCCAACTCGTCTTTTACAAGCTGATTCTCGACAGGTATAAAGCGGGCGAATGGACCATGGCGACGGGTACGCTCGATTTCGTGAAGCCTGATGATTCAGGCAAGCTTCACCGCGAAGTTTTTCCTGTGACGGGAGAAGAAGTCCGCGAACTCGAAGGAGTCATAACGGATGTGGCGCAGAAAATCATGACCGCCGACTTTCAGGGCTGCGGCAAGTCTGATTGCGAATGGTGCCGTCTCCGAAAACAGATCGGCTAATTAGGAGTTTTTGAGAGCGGCGTCGATGATGTTCTTCATCGCGTCGTATGGCAGAGCGCCTTGAGTAATCGGCGCTTTTTGGCTGCCTGCGAAGACGATGCTGTAGGGAGTTCCTTCTGCACCTGCGGCGACAACTGCGTCGCGATCGGCGTTTATCTTGGAGACGTATTTATCGCTCGCGAGACAATCGTTGAATTTGGCGGAATCGAGGCCAATAGCAGTCGCGAACTGCGGCAGGAGGGCAGGGTCAAGCGAATCATTGGAATTGGTGGTCGAGAATACCTTGTCTACATACTGCCAGAAAGCATTGTTGCCTCCGAGTTCGGCGGCGCATTCGAGAGCCTGGCCTTCCTTGACCGAGCGCTGGTGCACAGGGAAGTGGCGGAAGACCCAGGCAACCTGGCCGTTATAGTCATTTACGATCTGGTGAAGCGTCGAATGGAAAATCTTGCAGTACGGGCATTCGGTGTCCGAGTATTCTATGATTACGACCTTGGCATTTGGATTACCAAGAACATGGTCTGTCGGCTGGATCGGCTTTATTGAGTCGAGCGACGGCGCCGTGACCGCGGTCTGAACGGGAGCGCCCGGCGTCGGGCGGCCGCTCCAATATATGCCGAAACCGACGAGTGCGCCGGCAAAAATGATAGCGAGAGGAATTGCGAGAGATTGATTTCCTTTGTTCATACGTACTAAGGGTATACTATTAAGCCACAGTATAACACATGCCCATTCATGAAATCGCTTGTTCAAGTATCGCTCATCGGCAATCCTGCTCCTGATTTCACCCTTAAAAATCAGGACGGCAAGCTCGTATCCCTCTCAGATCACCGCGGCTCGTGGACGATCCTTTATTTTTACCCGAAGGACATGACGTCTGGCTGCACCCTCGAAGCCCAGGAATTCCGTGATCACGAATATGAGCTCGAAGAGGTGAATGCGACCGTTCTTGGTGTATCGGCGGACGATGTGAAGTCCCACAAAAAATTCTGCGACGAGGCAAACCTCAATTTCACGCTTTTGTCCGACCCTACTGCAGAAGTGTGCAAAATCTATGACGTGTGGCGCGAGAAAACCACTTTTGGTACAAAACACGAAGGCATCGATCGGACGACATTTCTCATTAATCCTGAAGGCAAGGTCGCAAAGCTCTATTCGAGCGTCAAACCGCTCGGTCATGCTGAGAAAGTCATCGCTGATATTCGGGAACTCGAAGCAAAGAGGAAATAAAAAAAAGGCCGCGCTAACGCGCGGCCCGAGAGGGAACGAAGTCGAATGTCGGCCTCACCTCATGCATGGTGTCGCCGGCTCGGAAAAACATTGCCCCTTTTTCCGGAGTCGTCGCCCAGGCGCACGAATCGAGCCTGCAGAGCCGCTTGGTGCGATCCGGCAACGCCACGAATACGTAGAGGGTGGTGACTTTCGGGTCGACGAGCATCGGAGTGACGGAGAGAATCGCCACGCGTTCGCCTTCCTTGACGCGCGACATGAGCGGGAGCGCTTCGCCGCCGTTCACGCTTTTCGAGATGCTGTATCCAACCTGTGCGGCGCAGAAGAGCATGAGCACGACCACGAGCATGGTCATGTCGCCGTTTTTCTGGCCAATGACGTAGAGCGTTTCGAGGACGAAGTAGAACACGAACAGCACTACGGCGACGTAAAAGACAACCTTGAGGACGGGGTATGACTTTTTCATGGGTACGTAAAAGATCAGGTCTAGAAAACCTTACCATGAATAGAGTATAAAGTCAATTAGAAGCCGAGCGTGAAGGTCATGGCGCTTGCGGCCTTCTTTTCCCAGTCGCGGGTATCGAGTTTGAATTCCTTTATTACTTGGCCGTCTTTGAATTTGAGGGAGCCGTTCTTGAGAGCGTAATCGTAAATCTCTTTCGTAACCTTCACGTCGTCGATGCAGTATTTGATAAGCTTTTCAATTTCGCCGTTTTTCCACCAGGTGATGGCTTCGAGACCGTGTCCGGATTTGCCATAGCCGAGTGTCGCCGATGCCAGGGTATCGAGCTTAACGCGAAAACCGAGAACCTTCTTCACTTCCTTCAAAAGATCGAGGCTTTTTATTTTCGTAAGATCGCCCGGGTAATATTTGTCGAGAAGAGGGATGTCAAAATGATCGCCGTTAAAAGTTATGAGCATATCGGCGTTTTCGAGGATCGGCCAGAGCTTGCCGAAGTCCTCCTGGAGGAAGCTTTTATAGGTGTCTGTCTCGTAATCATAGAGGCAGACAACGGATATATCGAGGTCGCGCGGGTCATTCGAGCCGACGTCCTGGAAGATGTTTCTCGTCTCGATGTCGAAAACAATCTTTTTCATTTCAGTGGAAGCATTGTAGCATATTGGTATGGCAAGCAATCTTGACGCAGTACTCAATCTCTATAAGAAAAAAAGTGAGACTCCGCTTCAAACGATCGAGCGGTATGTTAAGGCGCACTCGGAATACAAGGGTGCGAAAATGACATATGCAGGAAGGCTCGACCCGATGGCCGAGGGTGTTCTGGTTGTTCTCTCGGGAGAAAAGAATCAGGAACGCGAGACGTACACCGGCCTCGATAAAGATTATGAATTCGAATTCATTTTGGGCGTCGAGACCGACACCTTTGACGTGCTCGGCAAAATCGTTTCGACGAAAGGTGCGGGCAAGGCATCAGAGACAGCCGTCCGTGCCGCGCTCGAACGCTACGTGGGCAGGTTCGAGCAAAAATATCCTCCGTATTCGTCAAAAGTGCTCGACGGCGTGCCGCTCTTTGAACTCGCGCGGCAAGGCAAGCTCTCCGAGAAAGACATTCCGACCCATGAAGTCGAGTCCTCGAAGATCGAACTCCTTTCTGTTCGCGGCATTCCGAAAGACGCCTTTGTTGAAATGGTCTATCGCGACGTAAGCGCGGTCACGGGCGATTTCAGGCAGAAGGAAATACTTAAACTCTGGAATTTTTATTTTGGAGGGAAGTCTGCGGAAGGCGGCGCGCCGGAATCATTCACTGTCTACAAGGCGCGCGTATCGTGCGGCAGCGGCTTCTATGTGAGGCAGCTCGTTTCTGATGTTGGCCGCGATCTCGGAACAGGAGCAGTGACGGTCTCGATCTTGCGTACTCGCGTGGGGAAGTATCTGTTGTCTGATTCCGTAAAATAAAAAAAGCCAGATAGATAGTCGAGAGGGGGCTACGCAGGCGCGACGGCGCCGAGTCCGAGCGCGGCGGCGAGCACGCCGCCGACGCGTACCCCTCGAGATTATCTATCTGGCTTTTCTATATCTTCGCAGTCAAGTTAGCGTCCTCGATGAAGCTCTGCATGATCGGCTGTCGTGCAGCAAGGCGCGATGCGGAGTCCGAAACGATAATAATGAGTACGCTTGTGATGAGGATGAGGAGAGTAATGAGCCACTTCACATACGGTGCCCAATTCGGCTTGTCCCATATCTTGTGAAGCACGAAAATGGCGTAAAACGATACGAAGAATGGCAGGATAAGAGAAATGACGAATGCGAGGCCGGTAAAGAGGTATGCTGTGCCGGAAAGGGCAGTATGGCCCAAAAGCACGTAGAGAAGGAACCTGATCGCGAGGAACAGATTATCTATATAATAGAGCGTAAAATAGCCGAAAACGCCCAAATATACGAGCGTGCCGAGCGAGCGGAGTTCCGGCGCGAAGTAGAAGTGGAGCACCTCTTTGAGGTATGAATTTTCTTTTGTTTTATCTGCCATAGTGCCTTATATATTCACACATTTTAAGAATTTGTCAACTGTTAGGCTTGACTTCTGACGCAGTTCGTGTATACTTGACCAATCGTTAGTTCTCGGTGGTGTAAGCGAAAGCAGCCATGGGGAAGGTCGGACGATAGTTACAAGCAATACAATCTCACATGGCAAAGAAACTGTACGTGGGAAACCTCTCGTACTCCACCACTTCTGAAAGCCTCAAGTC
>DASTXF010000034.1:0-9361 GCA_035765615.1 Minisyncoccota bacterium
GACCGGTAACCTGGATGCCGGAACCAACGAGATCGTACGACTGATCAGCGAGAGTACCGTTCGTATCAGTGAAGAGCACTGCGTACTGGTACGTCTTGCTGCCGAGCGTTACGCCAAGCGTGGTGAACGCATACGTCGTGCCGTTATAAGTAGCTTCAACTGCAACATCGCCCAAAGCGAGAGCGCCTTTGACCCCGTCAGCATCGAACTGGGCCTTGCCGTTTACAAGAGCGACGCGGCTGCCGGTTTCTGCAGCGGCGACGGATACGCCTTTAAGCCTGCCGAGGAGCGTTGCATCTGCGGTGTCCTTGGTAACTGGAGCAAAGGTATCTTTAGTAACGCCTGCTGGAACCTGGACCGTAGCAGTACCCTGGTCATTCGTGACCGTCGTCGAACCCTTGCCGCCCCAGATGAAATAGGCTGCGACAACGATAATAATGATGACAATAATGGCTATAATTCCTTTTTTATTCATATATTTTCCTTAGAGAACCCAGTATACCTCTACTCCGTCTCCGTGACGAGGGTCTCGTTCCCCGTTGATGTCGCTACGGTAAATGACATCCTGCCGATAAGCTGCCCGCGCGGAGTCTTCACATTTACCCTCCAAAGACCCGGATCTATGTTCGTTTCGTGCGAAAAAGTCCGATAGCCGTTCGCCCTGCCTCCAGTAATATTCAAATTTATGGTCGACACAGTCTGCCACGAGCGAGAAGCATCGTCATACCGCTGCCATTCATGAATAATGTCCGTCTCAAGATTGGCGGGAGCGAATATTGCCGAAAGCGCATAGAGCCCCGAGCCTGGATCGACATGAATAACCGGATCAGGCGCAAATACAGTGAACCATTGCTGGTTCTCCCCGATCGTTTGATATGTTCCGTCGGACAATCTTTCCACGGAACGGTATATGCCGGCATGCTTCAAGGCAAGCGGTATCGGCGGAATGAGGTTCGTGAAATACAGCGCATTGATGATCGCGAAAAGGCCGCCTACCGAGAGCACGATAACCGGCGCGCTCCTCGCCGTCCTTTCGTGCGCAAACCACGACAGGACATATATAAAGAGCCCAGTGATCATGAGGCTCGCAATGCCTGAAAGAATGAATATCGAATCCCCCATCTTGCCGAGAATGATCGGAAAGAAAAAGATGAGATACGAAAAGAGCGCAGTGAAGAAGACCGCGATCTGAAAACTGAGGCGGATATAGTTCTTGCGTAGAAGCTCGTTTCCAGTGATGTAACCAACAAGCATAAGAAGGAACGGCCAGCTCGCCACGATGGAACCTGATTTCGAATAGAACAGGAACGATGCGCTGAAAAGGCCGCCGAGACAGAACTGCATCATGAAGACCGAAATCGCGTGAACCATTTCGGACCGCTCCCGCTCGAGCCGCGTGCGGCGTGATTCATGGATATTGAGGAGCATGATCGAACCCGCAGAGACGAACAGGTACGAGATGAGAAGCGCGTTCGAATAAAAAACGTCGATGCGCCGGAGCGTGAGATTGTCGAATATGAAGCCGAAGACGAGCGTTACCGGAGAGACATACCGTTCATATCGTTTGAAGAATGATCTGAATCGGTCTAGCATGCGCTGTTATTTCTGAAGAGTGCTCGTCGAGTACGTGAAGCCTGCCGTGGTGCTCGATGCCGTAGCTGGGCAGCCGTAGAGTGAGCGAAGCTTGTCGAGCGTGTCGTTCGTAACTTGGCCTGTCATTGGAAGACTGTATTTTTTCTGGAATGATTCGACTGCCACGCGGGTGCTTGGGCCGAAGAACGGAGCCACGTAAACCTGGCCACCCGTCGATTCATACGGATCAATGTAGAAGCCCTGTTTCGAGAGCGCCTTCTGGAGCGCCGGGACTTCCGGTATGTAGTAGTACATGCCGTTCGTGCCGCGGAATCCTTGGTTCACAGGATGAGCAACAGTTCTGTCGCCAAACTGCATATCGTGAGCGAAATTGTAGCAGAACGGCGTCTCTGAAGAGCGAGGCATCGTAAACCAGAATGCTGCGCCGATTACGACGAGAGCCGCAATCGCGATAAGCACGTTACGAAGCGCTTTTGTATTGTTTTTTTCCATGCCGGCATTCTAGCAGATATCCGGCTTCCCAGAAACGCCTACTTCCCTTTCTTGAAAAGACGCGTTCCGAAGATGGTAATGGCCGATCCGAGCATACTGAAGAAGATGTCGCCCATAGTGTCTGAGTTGGAGGCCTGGGCCATCTGATTCGGATTCGTAAGATTGGTGTGAAGGATATCCATGCGGAAGTGATCGTACGCGAATTCGACAAATTCCCACGACACGGCAATAAGGGCGATGAGCGCAATAAGAAATACCGCATTCTTCCAGAACCGATCCTGGAATGAATAGAGGCGATACCTCAGCCCGAGCCAGACAAGGCCGGCGACTTCCATCATGCCTGACACGAAGTGAAGCAGCGCATCATAACCGAAGAATCCGATATTGCACCCAAGATACGGATAGCAGAGTGCATTCCTCATAAGGCCGAATATCTTGCTTGCGCCAAAGAGCACGAGAAAACAAAAGGCGAGAAGTATAAAAAGCTTCCTGAAACGCAGTTCTCGTGTACTTACCGTTTTCATACGGAAAATATATCCTACTCTCCGTGCGGATGCATCTTGTGGCCGAGCCGAGGAAGAAGACAACGGTCAACGCCCCAATATCCGGCGACCTTCCACGCCAGAACAACGCCCACCGCGAGAATGAAGAGAATCGGATTGGTACTCACTGTTCCCGCGAGGAGATAATTGAAGTTCATGAAGAGGCCGAAGAATGCCGCAATGCCCGTGAGGAAGCCAATGATGAGTGCGATGCCGACGAGGAGCTCGCCGTATGAAACAAGATACGACCAGAATACCGGGTGGGAGACAACCGTGGATTGCAGGAAGGCGGCATACCAACCCTGAACATCCGGGTGGGCTCCTCCCGTCTTGGCAAGCGCTCCGCCGACGAAACCCGAAAGCGCCGAACCGGTATGCGCACCCGTCCATGCATCATTCCCTATTTTTTCCCAGCCTGCCTCCACCCACTGCCATCCGACATAGAGCCGCACGATAAGCCAAAAGATCGAAGAACGGGTCGAGCTTAGAAAAAAATGAGCAAACCGCGATTCTTCGACCATATAATGCTGTGCCATATTGTTTAGACAAATCGAAACTAATGCCTAGAGTATAGCACCGGCAAGATTACTTTTTTCCCCTCTTACGGGGAGGCGACGGAACTTTCGCCCCTGCTTGGCGAGCCTCAGAAAGACCAATAGCCACAGCTTGCTTGCGGCTTTTCACCTTCTTCCCGCTTCTGCCCGAGACGAGCGTGCCTCGCTTGTACTCACGCATGACCTTTCGGACTTTTTGTTGCGATTTTTTACCGTATTTTCTCGGCATCGCACATAGTACGATCGCCGAAGCAAGATCGTACGCACCCCTCCGAAAACTAAAAAATGCGTACTGCTACAAGACGCCGAATTTTTTCTTGAGGTGTTCGACCTGTAAAATAAGGGCGTCCCACCGCCTTCTCAAGTCATCTGCGGGGACGAAATCTTCACCGAGTTCGAGATCGCATGCCTCATCGAATATTTCCTCGAATTCCGCCGGCATGTCGGACCCGGCGCCAAGTCCGGCATGGCATATCCGATAAGCCGCCATCTCGATCGGGACGATCCCCTTCTTCTCATACTCTGCTGCAAGGTCGGCAAGACTGAAGAAGAGCCTTAGTTTTTCACGGCCTTCTGCGCGATCGTATTCGCGCCACGCCCTCACCATATTCTCCTCTGCCTCTTCGCGCGTCATCATATTTGATACGCGCGACAGAAACAATTGTTTCAAGATACGACGCGGGACATTCGGGAAAGGAACGAACTGATTTCTTCTTCAGTCATAACCCGCCGTTCTGCTCCAAGATGGTCCGATGTTTCGAGAAGCACGTCGGGAATGACGTGGTAGTGAACGTGAGGAATACTTTTTTCAGTAAAGTCGCCCTCTTTCGCGAGAACGGACATGTTGGTATGCCCAAGACTCTTGAGCGCCTCAAGGCCTTTCCGCACAAGTGCATCGATGTCTGCCATCTCCTCGCTGGTAACATCAAGGATATGCTCGATATGACGTTTCGGAACGATGAGGAGATGGTCGGGATGGTACGGCGCAATCGAATACGTGAGATACGCACGATCGTTCTCTTTAATTATCCGCTGTTTGACGGCGCAGAACGGACATTCCGAGACCGTTTTCAAATAGTCCTTATATATCATGAAGAAAGTATAGCAGTCAGAGAGTCGCGCCCGCTATGCAGCGAAAATTCCAAGGAGCTTTGGGTCAGAGAGACTCGATATGACGAGATCTGCTTCTGAAAAATCCTGGTGCTTCGTAAACTCGCTTGGCACCGCTACCGCATAGCAGCCGGCAGCTTTAGCAGCGCGGATACCGTTTACCGCATCCTCAAGCACAAGACACTCATCGGGCCTGACTCCGAGCTTCGATACGGCAAGGAGATATATATCCGGAGCAGGTTTTGCTACCGTGACGTCTTCCCCACTCACGATGGCGTCGAATTCTTTTCGTATATTAAATTTATCGACAAGCGTATTGATCCAAAGATGATACGATCCGCTCGCAATCGCCTTTTTGAACTGGCCTTCAGTGAGAAATTTCAGAAGGTTGAACAGTCCCGGCATCGGCCTCGAGTCGGTTTTGAGAAGCTTTAAATATTCATCGTCGCGTTCCTTTGCGACCGCCAGAGGATCCTCGTCCATACCGAGTTCCGCAAGCATTACCTTGATTGCGTCGACGGGCTTCCTGCCCATCATCTTGTTCTGAAGCTCGAGCGTAAAGGTTTTACCGCGTTTTCTGAGAAGCTTTGTCTGAACCGCCGAAAAAAGCGTTTCGGTATCGAACATAAGGCCGTCCATGTCGAATATGACTGCTTTGAATTTATTCATGTCCTACCTGTAATGATTCTGAATGAGTAAAAAGTTTCGTCTTGATCCATTTCATGATTTCGCTTATCTGCATCCAGAAGAATGACCAGATCCACACAAAGGCGATGAGCGCCGGAGAAACCTGCGCGGTGAAGATGCCAAAAAGTGCGAGCGCCGTAGCGACAAGCTGAGTGGAGATTGTAGCCACGATTACCTGCTTGCTCGGGAGGAACTTGTACCACAACTCTTCCGTGTGGGCCACATAAACAAGCATGTGACCGGAGACGGTAAGCTTGAGGAAGAACATGGTCTGCATCATCGGCCAGGAAAGATGAAGCACGTTATTCATGATGTAAAGCAGGATGAGGCTATTCGCCACGCCGACGAGCCCAAAGAGGACGGAGATGGTGAATCGCTCGCGGGCATTCACGCGTGCCGGGGCGCCGAGGGCCTTCACCCGGTCAAAGGCAAGCGAGACAATCGGCACGTCGTTCAAAAACGCAAGAATGATGAGCTGAATCGGGGTGAGCGGATACGTCTTGAAGAGAAATCCGATGACCGCAATCGTAATAATGAGGCGGAAGCTCTCCGAAATACGGTATATGGAATAGTTGTAGAGGCGCACGAATATTTTTCGGGCCTCAATCACCGCATCACCAATCACCGCTATGCCGCTTTTGGCGAGCACAATGTCAGCCGTGCTTTTCAATGCGTCGACGGCATTCGCCACGGCAAATCCAACATCGGCTGATTTCACCGCCGGAAGATCGTTTACGCCATCTCCCGTAACAGCAACCACGTGATGCTTTCGGGCGAGCGATACAATGTCGTATTTGTCTTTTGGGAGCACCTCGGAAAAACCCGCAATCGAACCAAAACGGCTTTCCAGATCCGCCTTATCGCCGTCGAGAACGGAACGGCGAACCATGTCGCCCGGTATGCCGAGAGATACGGCTACGCGTTTCGAAACCTCAAAGTTATCTCCCGTTACCATCTTTACGGCGATACCGTTTCCCGCCATTGATCGGATTGTTTCTTTGGCATCGTCCCGCACCTTGTCAGCGAGAAGAATCATGCCCACGAGCGTCATATCCCTCTCTGTCTCGCCGTCGGCAATCGCGAGAACATGGGCTCGATAGCCCTCGGTTGCAGCTTTTTCAATCGCCTTATCGAATTCTCGCAGAAGCTCCGGACTCATCCGGCACAAATCACGGATAACCTGCGCAGCGCCAAGAGAGACCGTTTTGCGGGCTACTCCCTTGCCTTCAGGAATGGAAATAACTGCAGTCCCTCGTTTGCGTTCGGAGTCGCCGGGAATAATCGAAATGTCGGGATATGCTTTCACGCCCATTTCATCAGCCTTGACGGATATGGCCGCATCGAACGGATTCGAATCGCCGTTTTCAAACGTGCTCCGAGCGAGCGCCACGATTTCGCGCTCGCTTACATTTCTGAATCCGATGACGCGTTCTGCATATATTCGGTTCTCGGTAAGCGTTCCTGTCTTGTCAGAGAGAAAAAGATCGACGTTTGCGAGATCTTCAAGCGAGGCCAAGCGCCGGACGATCGCCGACTTGCGGGCAAGCTCGAGCACGCCGATGCTAATGATGAGACTCATGACCGTCGGAAGCGCCACTGGGATTCCAGCAATGAGGAGACTCAGATCGAGCGTCGCCACGCTCGAAAGCGGCAAGCGCGCCGCAATGAAAATCACCGTCAGGATCACGATGACAATGATGCTCACAATCGAAATGAAACGCGATACGGAAATAATATCTTTTTCAAGGGCACTCTTGCGCGGCGCTGCGTCAATGAGAGCGACAGTCTTTCCGAAATTTGTTCTCGGGCCGGTCGCGGTCACTTTGACCACTGCCCTGCCCGTTGTGACAAACGACCCAGAATAAACAATGTCGCCTGTCGCCTTAGCTTTCGGAAGTGATTCACCGGTAAGCACGGACTCGTTCGCGGATAAGTTCGACGCATCTATGATTTCGGCATCAGCAGGAATTACCGAACCGATCCGAAGCTCAACCACGTCCCCAGCGACAAGGTCCGCGGCGGCGATATCTTTCCAGGCTCCGTCGCGGAGAACCTTCGCCTTGAAGGCGAGGCTCTGCCTGAGCTTTTCGATTGAACGGTCGGCCTTGCTCTCATGCCAGGCACTGATGAGAAAGTTGGAAAAGAAAAGAACGAGGATTACCGTCGCGTCGATCGTGGCGCCCTTAGCAAATGAAAGCGTTGCTGCGGCAATAAGCATGAGGGACACCGGTGAAACCGCCCATGACACGAGCTTGCGTATGAAACTTTTTTTCTTTTCAGGGAGGATATTCGGACCGTCTTTTTTTAGGATGATCGCGGCATCATTCGAGGTGAGTCCTTGGTACGTTTGCATATAAATAGGTATACCACGGAACAATGTGTCATATCCAAAGCCGTTCGTAATTAGCAAGCGAAATTTTTGCCGTAAACGCCTTCAATAAGATCAATATCCTTTTTGGATGAGACAAGGAGGCTTATGTTCTTGTCGCGAAGCGCCGAAAGGGCCCAGGTCCCCGACGGGTCCTTCGCATGCTTCTCGTATAAAAGCCGAAACGCCTCGAAATCCTTTATGAAACAGTGTCCGCCGGCACCTCTGCCTGTTTTATGGATGGGTTCGGTGTGGCTTTTCCCGATTCGAGGATCTTCGGCAAATGCTTCACGAACGTCTTGCCAATCCCCGCCGAGCGAACGGACAAGGTCATAGAGAATATTCATATAAACGACCTTGGTGAAGAGAAAACAATTACCGGCGTATTTCACGAATTCAGCATCGCGAGCAGACATGATCTTTTCGAACGGCGCCTTCGGAAGAACATCGAGAACTTCCTGGGCCTTCTTACGATAAAGATCAGTC
The DNA here is from genome assembly GCA_035765615.1 of Minisyncoccota bacterium. GTDB lineage: Bacteria > Patescibacteriota > Minisyncoccia > Phycocordibacterales > UBA6065 > UBA6065. The sequence continues at coordinate 7,833 of DASTXF010000034.1, forward strand.
ATGCGCGGAATGCCGACAATATTGCGACCCGGATTGGCGGCATCGCGAGCCGCCGTCGCCTCGACAAGAAATTCAGGGCTGTGGAACACAAAAACCTCGGGATTCTCGTCCTGGATCGACTCGGTAGTGTAAGGGATGACCGTAGATTTGATCACGGCGATTTTTCCTTTACCAACGAGTTTCACCGCTTCCCGCACGATCGAATCGTTAAATCCCCCAGGAACGGTTGGTGTTGGCACAGCGATAAAGGTAATGTCACAGCCCGAAATCTTCGCCCTGTTTTTCCGATACGGCTCCTCAAGTGCATAACGCACGACGTCATAGCCTCTCTTTTCAAAGTCATCCGCGTAATTTTTCCCGACCCATCCCTGTCCGATGAATCCGATCTTCATATGTTGTTTGGCTTATGCCGTATGCAATGTGCCAAACGGAGGAATGGTTACCCGGCTCTCGCTCCTTTATAATAGAAAATGGATTTTGATAAGCTAATCAATCGCTATGTCTCACAAAAATTTCTTGCGCGAACTCGCGAAGTTTGCATCCGGCCTTGTCGCGGCGGATTTCATCGTAGGCGCATGGCTGCGCGGTTCGAACATGCCGCCAGTGACGATCCTCTGGACTGCATGGACCCCATCCCTTGTCTCGTGGTGGATGGTATTCGATGTCCTTCTCTTCGCCGTGCTCGTCCACTATGCATGGCGCGCCGAGATACACTCGCCTTCGATAAGCCACAAGACCTACTTTGTAATCGTCGGACTCATTACAGGAGCAGTTTCGGTCATCCATCTTGTCCGCATCATCACGGGATTCGGTGCCGTCGTGAACAATTGGGCCGTGCCGCTCTGGGTGAGCTGGATCGGCTTCCTTGTTACGGCATTTGTATCGTACGCGAGTTTCCGATTCGCGAAGACTGCGCGGAATTAAGTACTAAACAAATAAACGCAGACAAAAAGCCCGCACACTGTGCGGGCTTTGCATTAGCTGATGACGTCGTAGTCCCAATCGACCGCGGCAACACCGCGAATGTCGGAATAGGCGACGAAGACAGTCGTACAACTTTCCCCGTCGGGCTGTTTGAGAACGCAGCCGTCGAAGTCGCCGACTTTGATGACCTCCCCTTTGATATCAGAAGCACCGGCGCGATGGAGGGTGACTTCGCGATTGAGGAGTTCCTGGAGCAGCTTACGATATGGGCTTTCCATTACAGTAAAAGAGCGTTGCCCTTAAACTGCCACGTGTTTCCTATTTAGTCAAGAAGAAATTTCTCGAGTTTCGCAAGCTGCTGTGTAAAGCCCATCTGCATACCCTGCACGGCCATTTTGGCGTCTGGACCCGTCTTGTTGATCGTCGCTTTGAGCGCGAGCTTGGTCTTGCCGTTCTCTTCGGAAAGAACGAGCTCCGTGACCTGTTCAATTTGAGTCGTTTCATTGGCACCTTCAGTCCATGCTTTGGCGGTGTATGCGAGTTTCAAATTCTTCTCTACCACCGTGAACGTGCCCTCCATCGGCCAGCGCGTACCTTTATATGGA
>DASTXF010000035.1:0-4498 GCA_035765615.1 Minisyncoccota bacterium
GTGCCGCCCAGAGCGACTCGCGCAATGGGCACCCAGAAAGGGACTAAAATGCTCCTAGAAGTATACCTTTAGGCGGGTAAAAAGTCAATAGCTACTTCCCTTTCACCACTTTTTCGATCTCCGGAATGATGCCGTCGAGGCCGATTGAGGCCTTCACAACGAATTTAACCGCCCCGAGTTCTTTGGCGCGGGCGATCTCGTGTTCCTGCCCGAGGTTCGAAAGGACGAGGACAGGAATAGTCTTTGTCTCATCGCTCCCCTTGAGACGCTTCAAGATTTCGAAGCCGTCGAGATTCTGCATGAGGAGGTCGAGGATGACGATGGCCGGCTTTTCTGCCTTGATTGTTTCAACCGCCCGCGCGCCGTCGGAAACAATGACGAGAGACGCGCCTGTTTCCTCCATGCGCTTGCTGATAAGGGATACGAGGAATTTATCGTCCTCGACCCAAACTATTTTTTTACCTGCAAGTGTTGTCGATGCCATGGAATAAGTATAACAAAAAGCGCGGCGTTTCGCCGCGCTTTGGTGGGATAGCTACGCAATGGTTTTCTCTCGATAAATGATGTCGTAAGGCTCCCCGGGGTGGATTTCTTCCGAAGAAATGACAAGTCCAAGCTTCTCGTAGAGAAGCTGTGCCGTCGATTCGGCAGGATCGCGTGACGTATACACGACGAACCGTTTATATCCATAGCTTCTGGCAAGGGCGAGCGTCCATTCAAGGATCTGCCGGCCGTAGCCTTTCCCTCGAAACGCTGGATGAACGCAAAACCAGCCGAGCCAGGCTGCTTCCGTATCATCCTTTTCGTCGAAAACGCCCGTGACGCCGATGATCTGCCGATTTTCGAAAGCCACGTAATACTCGAGCCGATTCGATTCGAGCGCGAGCCCCGTATGGTTCAAGCTGTCCCAATACGGCACCTCGGGTATTCCCTGCTTTGCTTCGCGGGGAAAAACCGAATGCACGAGTTCGATTGCCTCATCTATGTTTGCCCGCGAGAGCGGAACGATTGCGAGTGTGGTTCCTTTGATATTCAAATGTGCCTCCTCGCCAAACCCTACTCGCAAAGAGCGTCATTTACAAGCCTGATGACTTTTTTCTTTGTTTTTTCTTCGGTTGAGGCATTTTTGCAGCCTCGATGCCTTCGAGCTTGTCGTAGAGCGCCTGGATTTCGTCACGGAGAATCGCCGCGGTTTCGAAGTCGAGCACTTTCACCGCCTCGTTCATTTCGGTCTCTTTTTTCTTGATGACAGCTTTCGGATCCTTTGCGAAAGACTCCTGGTCGATCTTGATCTGCTCTTTGACGGCCTTGTCGTGATCGCTCTGGAGCTGGTCAGTAATATCTTTGATGGCTTTCACGATCGTCTTCGGCGTAATACCGTGCTTTTTGTTGTACGCCTCCTGAATGGCACGGCGGCGGTTGGTTTCTTTGACGGCACGTTCAATTGAACCAGTGAGCATGTCGGCATATATCGTGACTCTCCCTTCGACGTTTCGAGCGGCACGTCCAATGATCTGAATGAGCGACGTTTCCGAGCGAAGGAATCCCTCTTTATCCGCGTCGAGGATGCCGATGAAGGCTACTTCAGGCAAGTCGAGACCTTCGCGGAGAAGGTTCACGCCAACAAGCACGTCGAATTCGCCTTTTCTGAATCGAGTAAGGATTTCGATACGGTCGATGGTTTTTATGTCGCTATGAAGATACTCGGCCTTGATTTTCTTTTCCTTGAGATAATCGACGAGGTCCTCAGCCATTTTTTTCGTAAGCGTCGTGAGGATTACGCGGAAGCCTTTTTCCACGGTCTTTCCTGCCTCCTCAATCGAATCGGCAATCTGGCCTTTGTACGGACCCTTTTCCGTAACCGGCTTTATTTCAATCACGGGATCAAGGAGACCGGTCGGGCGGATAACTTGTTCGACGATCTGGCCGCTTTCTTTTTTCTCGAACTCGCCCGGCGTAGCGGAAGTGTATATAGCCTGGCCGACGCGTTCTTCGAATTCTGCGAATTTGAGCGGACGGTTGTCACAAGCAGATGGCAAACGGAAGCCGTGTTCGACGAGTGTCTTCTTGCGGCTCTGGTCGCCGGCGAACATGCCGTTCAATTGAGGAATGGTTACGTGCGATTCGTCGATCACCGTGAGGAAGTCCGGCGTACCATCAGGCTTGTGTGGAAAATACGAAAGAAGAGTGTCCGGCGGCTCGCCCGGCATCTTGCCTGAAAAATGGCGAGAATAGTTTTCGATGCCGTTACAGTAACCAACTTCTCGAATGAGAGCGAGATCGTAATTGGTTCGGCGCTTCAGGCGCTCGGCTTCGAGAAGCTTGCCTTCTTTTTTCAGTTCTTCGAGGCGCGATTCGAGTTCTGCCTTGATCGTTTTTATGGCGCGCTCGACCTGGTCCTTGTCGGTTATGAAATGCTTGGCCGGAAAAAGAAAGAAGAAATCGAGAGGCTTTACAATCGCGCGAGTCACGGCGTCGATGTGGTCGATATGGCCGATAGAGTCGCCCTCAAACGCGATACGGTATATGACCTTTTCGTTCACTGGCATCACTTCGATCATGTTCCCGATCGCCCGGAAAAGGCCCGGTTCAAGATCCGCATTCGTGCGCTCAAAGTGAATGCCGATCATGCGGCGGATCATTTCGGCACGGTCGGCCTTCATGCCTTTCGATATCTTCATATTGACCTTTTCATATTCGGCCGGCGAACCGAGGCCGTATATGCAGGAAACCGAGGCCACGATGATCACGTCCTTTCTCGTGAGAAGCGCTTGGGTCGAGGCGTGGCGGAGCCGCTCGATTTCCTCATTGATCATCGCTTCTTTCTCTATATAGGTATCGGTCACCGGCATATAGGCCTCCGGCTGATAAAAGTCGTAATAGGAAACGAAATAATGAACGGCATTGTCAGGGAAAAATTCGCGGTACTCCTGAGCAAGCTGAGCGGCAAGCGTTTTATTATGAGCTATGACAAGCGTCGGCTTGCCGATCTCGGCAATGACATTGGCGCAGGTGAAGGTTTTACCCGACCCTGTCACTCCAAGAAGCGTTTGGTGGCGCATGTGAGAATTGACGCCTTTCACGAGCGCCTCGATGGCCTTGGGCTGGTCGCCCGCCGGTTTGAACTTGGTGTTGATTTTGAAGACTCCCATTACTCGTTATACGAACAACTCACTATATCGCGCGCCAGATAATAAAAAAAGCCCCGCGATGACGCGGGGCTTTTCGATTTATCCCGAGGCGGCGAGAGGTAGAGACGCCCTCTGCCGGGCCCGAAACGCGATATCGATCAGGATCTTCTTCTCGACTCTCTGCGCGACCGCCTCCAAGCGACGATGGAGCGAGAGCGAGCGAAAGACTTCGGGGAAAACGAATTCTCCGGAGGGAGCGTCGAATACCATCAAGAGACGCTTCCCTGGCCGGCTTTCGCTTTCCGCCCAGCCGTTCGTGCCGTGAGCGATTGCGGTCCCGGGGACCCAGTTTCCTGACTTCCTCTCCTTCATGGGGACAAGAAGGCCTTTTCCTTTCTCCCAATATTTGAAATCGGAAGAATCGGAGGAGTTCGATCTGCGGTAAACCGCAAGTATTAACGGGTGCATGACTGCCTGTGTTTTGTGGGTTTGGGTTTCGAAGCGAGCTCAAGGGCTCGTCCGAATGCTGCGCTTTATGCGAAGCGCTCGAATGAGCCCTCGAGGCTCTAAGCTTCGAGGGGTATCACGCTGCGAGAGCAACGGGACGAGGCGGATGTTCGGTTTCCCGGATAGCATGGGCAAGTCCGTGCGGGACCCAAAGGCCGGCTGCCAAAACAGCAGCAACAGGCCTTCTTCCCCATATCATCCATCCGATCCGATCATCCGTGCCTACGGTTTCCGTGCACCCGCGATCGCGGTACACGGTGGCCGGGCAACAGATCTCTTCTTGTTCAGGATTCATATTCCTCCTTTCCTGATGTGGTTTAAAGAACTATTCCAAAACGAAACCGAGCCCTTACTCAAGGGCTCGGTTCTGGTTTCCTGCGGAGATTGATCTCAATTATCGCACAAAATCACAACTGAACCCTCGAGCATTGCTCATAGGGACGCGCTTGGTGTGATTAATAAACTGTGCGCAATAATTGATCATTGCCAAATAATCATACTACTCTTCTTCGTTTGTGCAAATCGGCAATCCACAGAAAAAGCCCCGGACGTTCCGGAGCTTTTTTCAAAAGAATCAAAACTTGCCGTGCGGGATGAGTTCATAATCCCGAGTCATAAGCCTGTCCCGATAATGGGCCGGATTGATTCCCGGCCGGTGCCATACCCGGTATTCTGCATTGAATGCAAGTTCAAGTTCTGTGTGCCTTCGGACTGCGTATCCGATATCCCCTTCGATCGGGTTTTCGAAAAGTTTCCGAAACGTCTTGTCCTTGAACACCGAACACGTAAAGAGTTCGCCGTCATAGATCACCCACTGGTTCATGCCGCCTTTCTTTTTTGAGTTGCTTGAGAACGCGTCC
>DASTXF010000036.1:0-7319 GCA_035765615.1 Minisyncoccota bacterium
AGCGCTCGGTTCGGCCGGCATCAACATCGGCGAATTCGTGAAGCGCTTCAACGATGAGACCAAGACCCGCGTCGGCGAAACCGTTCCGACCATCATCGAAGTCTACGACGACCGATCGTACAAGATGATCTATAAGACCGAGCCGGCATCCCAGATGATCCTGAAGACCCTCAAGAAGGACAAGGGTTCCGGCAAGCCAAACTCGGCCAAGATCGGCACGATCACCAAGGCTCAGGTTAAGGCGATCGCAGAGAAAAAGCTTCCCGACCTCAACACCGCAGACGTGAATGCCGCCATGAAGATGGTGGAAGGCACGGCTCGAAACATGGGAGTCGACGTCAAATAACAAAAAGCCGGCACAAGCCGGCTTTTTGCTTGCATTTAGGAGAGGCAGGCATACTATGAGTGTAAATGATCATTCCCATGAACAATACCCCGGTTATGCTCCACGTCATTTCCGACATGCGCGCCGACCCATCCACGCTTGATATTCCAGGGATCGCTCGGGACATCGACGAGTTCGCATCCCTCATGGCGAAGCGTTACGGAGTCAGCGTTGCTTTCCACAAGGGCGATGCCGACTACGAAGCGGCGAAGAATCCGCTTTTCGGCCACGAAGGACCGCTTTACGCTCCCTCGCGGAAGCCGGCGGATAAGCCCGACGAAGCTGATCGGCGAGATCCAACGCCTGCGTTCGAATACAGTCCGACCGGAACTGACCAGGTGGAATTTTCCACCGATTCTCCGCATTTCCTCCGCAGGGGAGGCCTTGCCGGATGAACGAAGCCCCGCACTTGCGGGGCTTTTCTTATATCTTGAATTTTTCCTTGAGTTCTTTGATCTTGCCTCCTTGAATCAGATCCATTTCCTCCTCGTCCTTGCCGCCGAGGCCTGGGTTCGAGCGGATGGCGCCCTCGATGATGTCTTTTTTACTGTAACGGTTCGTTCGATCTTCGATTTCTTCGCCTGTTTCTTCAAAGACGAGCTGGCAGAAGCGTTCGCCGGGGTAGAGCCGGATGATCTGGTGCGAGGTATTGTTTCGGACGGGTACTGCAAGCTGCCCTTCGTAGCCGCAGTCGACGATGCCGGTGAGGTCGACGGAGAGGCCTTTTCGGTTCACCGACGAGCGGGGATAGAGCACCGCCATGAGATCTTTTGGCATGACGATTTTCTCGAGCGTTGAGACAATGACGTATTCGCCAGGGAGGAGTTCGAAATACTGGCCCTGCTCGAGTTCGAGCGCTTCGAAATACTGCGGGCGCTTCTTATCGAAATGGTCGAGGGAGAGCGCCTCGCGGCCTTTGGCCGTCATGTGCCACGATTTCGGCAAAAGGAATGTATAGCCAAGCCGGAGATCGACCGCATGCGGGCGAAGCTGGAACATGTCGAGGCCCGGAGTAAATTTGAGCGAGCCTTTGGCAATGCGATCAGCGATCTTGGTGCGAGTGAGAATCATGGGCTTATTTTACGACAGCGTATTCCAAAACGACAGAGCGGCTGCCGAGAGGTTTCGCGCTCACGAATGAGAGCTTTACGTCGACCGATTCATTCAAAAAACCCACTCCCGCGCCGAAGAGGTGCGGTTCAACGGTAAGGTAAAGAGTATCGACAAGGCCCGCTTTGATGAAAGACGTGTAAACATGGGCTCCGCCGACGACCGCAAGCTCGGTCACGCCCTCTTTCTCAAGTCGCGCCACGAGTTCGGCCGGAGACTCTTTTGTCATCTCAACACCTTCGTATGTTTTTGACCGGGACATGACGATGTTGCGGCGGTCGGGCAGGGGACGGCCGATGGTCTCATATGTTTTTGATCCCATGACCATGACTCCGGCGCGCTTTGTCACCTCGCGAAAAAATGTTTTGTCTTCTTTTGAAGTCCAGGTTGCGGCATGTTTGTCATCCCGCGCTATGAAGCCATCGGCGGTGACGGCGGCTATGGCGAATATTTTCATTAGAGCACTATTTTAAGTCCCGGAATAGCTGGGCTTGGCTGATATTGGCTCGTCAGGTCGTTGATGATGTCGTCGGCGAGAGACTGCTCTTTCTTTTCGGAACGGTCGAAGGAATTTTCCGGGAGATGGAGCGTCACTTGTTTATGATCGTTCGTGCGCTTGATGATCTCGTTTGCGCCTTCGTAGTGCGTGTCGTAAATGTGGGCGTTTGAAATGCTGTGCGTATAAATGCCTGGGCGGACGCCGAGCTTCTGGGCGAGCATGCACTGGAGCAAGGCAAATCCAGCGACATCGTGCGGACAGCCGAGCATCATGTCGTTTGAGCGGATGATGTTATGCATATGAAGCCTGCCGCCGATGATGTTTACCGTGAACGTGTACGGGCACGGCACGTTCTTTTTCTTCACGAGAGAAAGTCCGTCGCCTGCCGGGTCCCAGGTGATAATGACGCCGTGACGCGATGAAGGCTCTTTTTGAAGAAGCTCGATCAAGAGCCCGAGTTGGTCTCTGCCGAAATGGCGGCGCCAGCGGTAGCCGTAGGCGACTGTCACGACATCATTCGGATTGGTGAAGTCATCCCAAATTTTTGTGTAATCGCGGAGAAAGTCTTCAGGCTTCCTCGATCCGGAGATGAACCAGATCTGTTCGGCCACGAATACGCGGATAGGAATCTTCCGGAGCGTGAGAAGGGGGAAACCGTCTTTCTCAATGTCGATCGAAAAGGTAAGTCCGGGAATGGCTTTCGTCTTTACGCCCTGGCGAAGGCTCGTTTCCTCGATGCCCTTCTCCATGATCTCGCGGAGGGCGTTCTGGTATATCTGGTCGAAAACGGTCATATATGAAATTATAGGGGGTACAAACCCCTATGGCTAGCTCGATCAAGCCTTCATGGAATATTCCGTACCTTCCCGAAGGGAAGGACATCTTCGTTGTCTCCGTTGATGATCCGTTCATGAAAGAGGCAAAGCGCATACGCGATACGGAGTCGACGGATCTTAATCATTCGACGGGAGCAGTTGTGGTTAAAGACGGGGTGATACTCGGCGGCGCTGCCAATCAGGCAGGCTTCAAAAATAAAAAGCTTATTGAGCTTCATCGGAAGGGCTGGTGCGTCCGCAAGATTCTCAAGGTGAAGTCAGGTACGAAATACTGGCTTTGTCCGGGCTGCTCGACCCATCAGGATCACGCTGAGAGCGGTGCTGTTCGCACTGCGCTTGAGAAGGCGGGCGCGGATGCCGTGCGAGGCGCCGACGTTTATCTCTATGGCCACTATTGGTGCTGCAAGCCGTGCTGGGACAATATGGCTCGTGCCGGCATCCGCGCCGTCTTCGTTCCGGAAAACGCTTTCGAGCTTTTCGGCAAAAGATAAAAAGCCGCATGCGCTGGTAGCATGCGGCTTCGCTAGGTGATGAGGCGGACAATTGTTCTCGCTCGCGACCCCTCTTCAGGAGTCTTTTCTTCGCACGCGATCTCTCCGGATTTTTCCATCCTTTCGAGTACGCGTTTTGCCGTAAAGAAATGCGACCCGGTCCTGACGAGAAGCCAGGCGGTGAGGTCGTAAAACTCCATGGTGCCGCCCCGTACTTTGAGCAGATTAAGGGCTGCTTGCCGAATTTCCTCATCTTTCATCCAAGAACTGGTGTGGCGGGCTACCCTAGGATTATATGCTATATTCAAGTTGCGATTTCCCCTTACGCCATGAAAGACAAACAGATAGAAAAACTTATACGCGAAGAGAAGGCAAGGCAGAAAAAGGTCGTAAACCTCATCGCCTCAGAAAATTACGTTTCAAAAGACGTGCTCGAAGCGCTCGGCTCCGAGCTCACCAACAAATATGCCGAAGGATATCCGGCAGCGCGCTATTACGGCGGCAATAGCGTTGTCGACAAGATCGAAGATTTGGCCCGCGATCGAGCGCTCAAAGCCTTCGGCCTCTCCAAAGACGAATGGCACGTGAACGTTCAGCCTCTTTCCGGCTCGCCGGCAAATCTTGCCGTTTATCTCGCACTTGTTCCGACAGGGGCGAAAGTCATGGGCATGTCTCTCGATCAGGGAGGTCACCTTACTCATGGCCACAAAGTGTCTATCACGGGCAAAGTCTGGACCCAGGTGCCGTTCGGCGTCGACAAAATAAGCGAGGTTCTTGATTACGACGCTATCAAAGAAAAAGCCATTGCCGAGAAGCCCGCCATGATCATTGCCGGGTTCACCGCATACCCGCGCGTCATTGATTGGGCAAAATTTCGCGGCATTGCCGATGCGTGCGGGGCATACCTCATGGTCGATATGTCTCATATCGCCGGTCTCATTGCCGGAGGAGCGTATCCGTCGCCATTTCCATACGCTGACATCGTAACGACGACGGTTCATAAAACCCTTCGTGGTCCGCGATCGGCTCTTATCTTCTCGAAAAAGGACGAACGCGACATTCCGAAAAAAATCGACAAGGCGGTTTTCCCTGGTCTTCAGGGCGGACCTCACGTAAACCAAATCGCTGCGGTTGCAGTGGCCCTTAAGGAAGCTGCTTCGCCTGCATTCAAGAAATATGCCAGGCAGGTGGTAAAGAATGCCGCAGCGCTCTCAAAAGAACTCCAAAATCTCGGTTGGAGGGTCATATCGGGCGGAACCGACAGCCACCTTATTCTTCTCGACGTCTGGCTCGACGGCAAAGGCCTTGGCGGCAAGGAAGCATCTGAAAAACTCGAAAAGGCCGGAATTATCGTGAATAAAAACGCCATTCCGTTCGACGCGCGTCCGCCGATCGATCCATCGGGCATTCGTCTTGGCACGGCAGGCGAAACCACCCGCGGCAAGAAAGAGAAAGACATGATCGCTCTCGCGCGCCGTATCGATATGGTGTTGAGGAAATAGGCGAACGTCCGCTATAATCTCTTCAGAATGAATAATCAACCGATAGCCATAGGATCATTTGTTGTCGTGGCTGGTTGCGAAGGGGCCGGAAAAACGACTCATATGGAAAGGCTGAAGAGCCTCCTTCCGAACGCGAAGTTTTTCCGCGAACCAGGCGGCACGAAATTCGCCGAAGAAGAAATGCGCAGACTGATGCTCAAGTCAGAGTATTCGTCCGGTATGAGCCCGTATCAGCATATGAACCTGGTATTCGCCGGGCGCGAGGACAATGTTCGGGCCATCGTCATTCCTGCGCGCACACAAGGCATTCACGTGTTCGCTGACAGATTCGACTGCTGCTCGTTTGCATATCAGGTGCACGGCATGGAAGGGGATCACCTTTTGGAGCATTTTCAGTCCTGCCGCCGGCACATGGGCCCTGAATGGTGCCTTCCCTCGCTTTACATCATTCTTGATGTAAGCCCCGAGGTTGGCATGAAGCGCGTTGCGCTTCGCGCTGCCGCCAAAGGCGAGGTGAACCACTTCGACGAGCGCGGCCCTGAGTTTCATGCCCGCGTACGCGAGGGGTACAAGCATTTTGCAAAGCTTTATCCCGAAAAGGTTGTGATCATCGACGCTGAACGCTCAAAAGAAGAGGTTTGGAAGGATATCGAGAAGACAATCGCGCCCTTTATCTCCTGATCAAAGCCGCCCTTCCGGGCGGCTTTTTCTTTTGCGTGCCGCACGGGCAATTGCGTGAGTGGCAAAAGTATTTCGTAAATATTTTTTTCGCGGTTTTCCACAAGGAAAACAGAACCAAAGCGACTATACTTCTCTTCAGAGTCCGACAAATGCAGTATAGGTCCTCAACGCCCAGTACCCGAGGGAAAAGCTAAGAGGAGATCGCTGATCTATGCTTCTACGACGGGACGCCGGCGGGAAGTATGTCAGTACGTGGATCGGAACCACGCCACTCACTATGCACGAATCGGACGCTACTTCTTCAATACCCCTGCCGCTTGTGGGCGGGGGTTTTTTCTTTATACTGAATGGCATGAGAAAGACGCTCAAATTTGTACGCATTCGCGAAAATGTGCCGGTCCCGAAATACGCCCTTCCTGGCGACGCCGGTTTCGACCTTTTCGTCGGCGAGCGTATTACCCTTGCTCCCATGGAGCGTGCCTCGATCAATACGGGGTACAAGATCGAGATACCAGATGGCTGTGTCGGTATCATCTATGAAAAAAGCGGCCTTTCGTTCAAGCACGGCATCATTACCTATGGAAACGTCATTGATTCCGGCTACCGCGGAGAAGTCCGCGTCGGTGTCATGAATCTTGGCAGGGAAGCGTATACGTTCGAACCTGGCCACAAGGTCGCTCAGATGATCATTCATAGCTACGAAGAAGTGAAATTCAAGGAAGTAAAAGATGGTGAGCTTTCGGATTCGGCTCGCGGTGAGCGCGGTTTCGGAAGCACGGGCAAATAAAATCAATGGACATCCAGACGAACATAAAAACGGGGATAGCGAATGCCCTCAAATCAGCGGGCCTTTCGGCGGACATGGCTGATATTGTTTTGGAGCACCCGGCTGATCCATCTCATGGAGATTTTGCGACAAGCATTGCTCTCGTTCTTGCAAAGAAGGCCAAAGCGAACCCGCGCGAACTCGCTTCTAAAATTTCCAAGGCTCTTGAGGCCGAACACATTCCGTACGTCGAAAAGATCGAGGTTGCTGGTCCGGGCTTCGTTAACTTCCACCTCTCGCGTTCATATTTCGAAAATGAGATCGAACTCGCGCTTTGCCGAAAGGATCTCTACGGATCATCGAATGAGTGGCGGGGCAGGAAGGTGCTCGTCGAGTACACCGATCCGAATCCTTTCAAGGAATTCCATATCGGCCACCTGATGTCGAACGCCATTGGCGAATCTATTTCGCGCCTTATTGCCTCTCAAGGTGCCAAGGTGCGTCGTATGTGCTATCAGGGGGACTTCGGCATGCATGTCGCCAAGGCTCTCTGGGCGATGCGAAAAAATGTCGAATCCATGCCCGCAAAGCGCGCGCCGCTCGAGGAGCGCATCGCGTTTCTTGGTGCATGCTACGTAGAGGGTTCGCATGCGTATGAGGAAGATTCCGCCGCTAAAACGGCCATCGAAGAACTCAACCGCGCTATCTTTGACGGTAAGGATCGAAAACTGAACAAGCTCTATAAGCTCGGCAAAAAATGGAGCCTTCAGAATTTCGAGAAAATTTACGAGAAGCTCGGAACAAAATTCGATTACTATCTCCTTGAAAGCGAAGTCGCCCATGATGGTATCGCTCTCGTTGATGAATTCTTGGAAAAGGGCGTATTCGAGAAATCAGATGGGGCCGTGGTATTCCGAGGGGAAAAATACGATCCAAAGCTCCATACCCGCGTATTCATAAACTCCCAAGGCATTCCGACCTACGAGGCCAAAGAACTCGGCCTCAATACCAAGAAATGGAAAAAAGTCCGTCCGGACGAATCCGTTATC
>DASTXF010000037.1:0-9143 GCA_035765615.1 Minisyncoccota bacterium
GCGATGACTGTCTGGCGAGTAACACCAATCGCCTGCGCGAGGTCCTCCTGAGTCGCCCCTTTCATGGTGCGGAGACTAAAAACTGCGTTCTTGAGGCCTTCTTTTGCCATAGACGAATCATACTATGCCCAAAATATGTAAAGCAAACTTTACAATCGCCGGGCACGCCGCGCATTTGCTGAGAGCGCTCAAATATGCTTTGATTCTTATACCTTTAACATCATCCACTAAGAAATTGAGTAAAGACAGAATACGAGTCAATCATCAGATCAAGTCTCCGCAGGTCCGTGTCATCGGCCCTGAAGGCGAGAATTATGGCGTCATCACCATCGGCGAGGCGCTCCAAAAAGCCCAGGCTGCCGGTCTTGACCTCATCGAGATCTCTCCGAACGCCCAGCCTCCGGTAACCAAAATCGCCGACTACGGCAAGTTCCAGTACGAGGAAAACAAGAAGCAGAAGGCCTCGAAAGCCAAAGCTCATACCATAGAAGTAAAATCACTTCAGGTGAAAATCGGCACCGGCGAACACGATTTGGAACTTAAAGCCAAGAAAGCTTCCGAATGGCTCAAGGATGGCCAGCGCATTAAAATCGACCTCTTCCTCCCTGGCCGATCAAAATATATGGACCCGAAATTCCTCCAGGAACGCCTCGAGCGCATCCTGAACCTCCTTACCGTTCCCTATAAAGTGGCCGAAAAGCCTGCAAAATCTCCAAAGGGCCTCACGACCATCATCGAGAAGGCATAACATTGACACAGGTAGGGTTACGATGTAGCGTATACATCGGTCTGTACGAGCGTTCATAGAACTCTCCCATTGTGGCTCCGTTCGGCGCTGCCGGCGGAAAGGTTGGAAAATCAGACAACTCTGGCTCAGAGCTACCCGATGCCAGAGAGCGTACAAGGCAGCGGAAACGCTGCTGTGTTGCACCAAGACCGCCCTCCCAATTGGAGACTAAGGCGGTCTTATACTTTATAGCCTCAATACTGGACAAATGGCCCGAATCTGTTAGACTGGCCTCTAACAGCCTTCGGGCTATTATTTTTTCCCTAAATTTAGGCATTACAAGCATGAAAACGAACAAGGCATACGCGAAGAGGCTCAAAGTCACGAGGAACGGCAAGGTCCTCGTCCGCCGCCCTGGCCAGAACCACTTCAACGCCAAGGAATCCGGCCGCGACCAGACAAAAAAGAGCTCGATGATCGAATTTCATATGACGAACAAGGAAAAGTCGCGCTTCCTTTCCGGTCTCCGATAATCCTTAACTTCAAATACCATGGCACGAGTAAAGAAAGCAGTTAACGCACTGAAGACCCGAAGGAATATCCTCCGCAGGGCAAAAGGCTATCGTTTCCGCCGCTCGACGAACGAGCGCGCTGCATACGAAGCTCTCATGCACGCAGGCGCCTACGCCTTCGCCCATCGCCGCGACAAAAAGGGCGACCGCCGATCGGTGAACATCATCAAGATCAACGCCGCTCTCGACGCAAAAGGCCTCTCGTACTCCAAATTCATGGGTGCGATGAAGAAAAAAGGCATCGCTCTCGACCGAAAGGTTCTCGCCGACCTCGCTCACAACAACCCAGAAACCTTCGACAGGATCGTCGCACAGGTCAAATAACAAAAAACCGCCCAAAGGCGGTTTTTTGCTTCTCTAATTACTGCCCTCCCCCGTATACCGCCTCAATCATGCGTTTCTTGAATGCTTCCTTATTCGCGGCAAGAAACGGGATCGTCGTACGGTCGAGAAATCGGTCGACTCTCGTATTATTTTTGAGGTAATGCTCCTGTTCGACCCAAAGACTGTGAATGAGTCTTTGGTAATAAACGTCGAGTCCGGCGCCAAGCTCTTCGGGCGATATCGGATTCTCCCGATTGTAGGCCGTAAGATACGCGATAGCATTTGAGATGCGTTTCTCGGAGAAATCGCCATTCAGGAACATGTAGTCCGCCGACCGCCATAATTCGTACGACCGCGGACCAATCATGGCCTTTTCGAAATCAAAGACTGCTTTTATCGTCCGCTCGTCGCTAAAGAATACGTTCTGCTCATGAAAATCGCCCTGGAGAAGAATGTAAGGTTCCGTGAGAAGCTTTTCCGCAGGCTCGATTTGCCGAATCGACAAGGCGATTTTCTCCTCGAGCCCCGCCAGAGCGCGCCGATCGAAATCGTCCAAAACCGGCCTCTTTTTTATAAGCCCAGAAATCTCGCGGGCTACCGCAAGAAATGTTTCCCTTCCTTTGTCCTTGAACCCGGCGGCGATGGAAAAATCAGCCCGGGCTCCCGCCTTATGAAGATCAGCAAGAAGCACGCCAAGCGCCTCGATCGCTGTCTTCGGAATAGTCCCGCGATCATAGTGGATTCCTGAAACGAACGGAAAAAGGGCGAACAGCTTCTCTCCAATAGTGAAATACGTTTTGCCATCCTTGCCCGGAATCGGAAGTATAACGGGAATACCCTTCGAAGCGAAAAAGTGCTTCACTTTGTGGATTTCGGCGATCTTCGACTCGTTTCCCGATTGATATCCCTTGAGGAAATACTTTGCTCCGCCGCACGAAACAAAATGGTTTTCACTCAAGAAACCCGCTTCAACGCGGCGAAGGTGAATATCGCCTTCGAGCCCGAACCGATCCGAAAGCGCTTTCTTCAAAGCTTCCATAATCAGAGTATATATTCTTTTCCTTTCTCCGGAACGAGGGCATTTCCACCGATCTCATCCCTTATCCTCTGAGCGAGAAACGCCGACGATTTGGTTTCCCCCATGGCAATGAATATTTTTTGAACCTTCGGGAGCGCATGGGAAACGAATTCAACAAGGTGGTCTGAATCCTTGTGCGAAGAATAACCGCTGATTTTCTCGATTTCCGCGCGAATCTTCACATATGATCCATCGAGAACAATCTTTTTTGCACGGTCCTCAATCTGTCTGCCCGCCGATCCAGGAACCTGGTAGCCCACGAGGAGGATCGTCGCATTTGGATCGCCAAGGAAGAATTTTTCATGATGAAGCACCCGACCACCGACCGACATGCCTGACCCGGCAATAATGATCTTCGGACCCGTTATCCGATCAACCGACTCCGATTCCTGGTGACTGCCGATGATCTTGAGGCCAGGAAAATCAAAGAGATTGCCCTCTTTCGCTATCTCCTGCTTTCGCTCGTCGTTAAAATCGCGGACATAGCGCTCGTACACGGAAGTAATCTTCATGCCAAGCGGCGAGTCGAGAAATACTGGCACGCGCGGAAGAGCATTTTCTTCAAATAATCGGTGAATTTCAAAAAGAATGACTTGCGTGCGCTCAAGGGAAAAAGCCGGAATAACAGCCGTGCCCCCGCGGCCAAGCGTTTTCTGGAGAATTTGCTTGAGCCTTTCGTCTCGGACATCTTTTGGTTCGTGATTCCTGTCGCCGTATACAGACTCCATGATCATGTAATCCGCGTCGGTAACATACTCAGTATCGCGGAGAAGCGGCGTCGGAGAATTACCGAGATCTCCCGTAAACGCAAGCTTCTTCCCAAGGCCCTTCAAAGTGATCTCGACGATCGAAGAACCGAGCACGTGACCAGCGTCCTTCAGAAAAACAGAGATGTCCGAAGTTATCTCGGTCTGTACGTGGTATTCAATTGTTTTCCAAAGACCCATTGCACGACCGATGTCTTCCCTATTGTAAATCGGATCGAGCTTCTTCTCTTTCGCTTCCCGCTCGAGAAGAGTGACTGCATCATCGAGCATAAGCGCAGCGAGCTCTTTCGTCTCGGGAGTCGAATAAATCGTTCCAGAGAAACCCTCCTTCACGAGTTTTGGAATGCGGCCGACGTGATCCATGTGCGCGTGCGTAACAAAAAGAAACCGAATATCGGCAGCTCGGTATATGAATGCTTCGCGGTTCTCTTCAGCGGCAAATTGCGAGCCTTGGACAAGTCCGCAGTCGACAAGAAAAGAAAGGTCTGGCGTCTTCACAAGGAAATTCGCACCCGTTGCGTTTCCTACTCCGCTCGCGGCAGTGAATGAGTATCCTTTCATTAGACTTGTGTCTTGGTTATTGATTTCCGAGTGAGATACGCGACGAGGCACGCTCCGAGAACGTCGTTCAAAAGATCGTGCGCGGTGTCAAAGGCATACCCTTTGTCATGAAAGTTAGTGATCCCGAACGAAAGCTCGTAAATTTCCCAGGCAATGCCGACACAGAACACCGCAAAAATGAGAGTTTTTCCATTAAGCAAGGATTTTACCGCTTCAATTCGGGGTAAATTGAGAAACCAGAGGACAAAAAGGGCCACCCAGACGCCTCCAAAAAAATGGACAGGCCAATCAAACCAATTGGTCGTATAGTAATAATTTTCAACGGTGCCGATCCAATTAAGCGACGCCACGGTAACGAGAGCGACGAGCATCGGCAAGAGATATTTGTTCCAAAACATGATTCAAAGTATATCACGCGCGCCAACAGAAAATCCGTTCGTGAGCTTTCGCCCGCGAACGGATTCTCTGGGGGTCATTCGGAAGATTGTCCCTAGTATGTACTAGGTGGGAAGCGTAATGTTATGCCAATGGCGTAACTCAATGCGCTATTTCCCTAAAAAAATGTTATAGAGTTAATCTTTCGAATAACCCATAGTCATTATAGACTCCTTCGATACCGACACAAGAGTGGATAATGCATGCGAAACAAAAAAACGGAACGGTAAATGAATACGATACGCATCCGAGAAAGTTTCTTTCGAGAACATTGACAAAGGCGTCTGCGTATCTAATATCAGATACGAACAATCCTGCTCCTTGCAACTATGAAAAAGCTCATATTCGGCCTTCTTTTAGGCCTTCTGCCTTTGCCGTTCGCCTTCGGGCAAGCAAAGCCTCCGCATCTCGTCGACGAGTCGATCCGCGGATACGTCGGGACGGGCGCTAACACGCTCATCCTTGGTTTCTACATCAAGGCCGATAACGGCCAACCCACAACGCTCACCAAACGCTGCCTCATCCGCGGCTCTGGTCCAGCGCTGCGGAAGTTCGGAGTGGCCGACGCTGCGAATGATCCGGTGATCACTGTCTTCGACGCCAAGGGGAATATCCTTGCGTCGAACGACAATTGGAACACGGACCCGAGCGCGGGCGTTGTCGCTTCCCAAGTCGGAGCATTCGCCTTCGAAAACGGAAGCAAGGATGCCGCACTCGTCATCCAGCTTCCGCCTGGAGCGTATACCGCCCAGCTGAAGGATCCGTCATCCATTGGTTCCGAGGCCCTCCTCGAGGTCTATGATGCGAGCCAAGGAACCGATTTCGGCATCCTTCATCTCGCAAACATGTCCGACCGTACAGGCTACGCGCCTGCGACGCTCGGATTCATCATGGACGGCATCGGACAAATGCGCGTGCTCGTGCGAGCGGTCGGTCCCGGGCTCAGGCCCTTCGGACTTTCCTCGATCTTGGCCGATCCGAAACTCACGGTGTACGACAAGGCTGGCGTTCCAATCGTCGTGAACGACAATTGGGGCACGTGGAGTACCGACCTCACCCCGGTATTCACGCAGGTGGGAGCATTCCCTCTCGCCCCAGGCTCGACGGACTCGGCAGCCGTACTCACGATCGGAGTGAATGGCCCAACAAGCATCACCGCCCGTGTTACCTCCGCAAGTGGCGGAACTACGACGGATACGGTGAATCTTATGGAGCTCTACACGCTCGATTAGCCGGTACGTCCGGCGCAAACCCGCAGCATAACTGCGGGTTTTTTTATGGAAAATAAAAAAACGGAGCCGTCCCGCGATGCGGGGCGGCTCTAGAGGATTGTCGAGCTTGGTGAGGCCGATTTTTAATGGTGGGCCTTTGGTTGCATCCTCATAAGGGATGCGTTTAATGGGCCCAAAATGATCTGCTGCCTACAAGCCCAAGTCAACCCTTACTGTAACTGTAGTACTCTCCCAGCAAGGTGCAAGTAAAAAAGTTGATAATTCTCCGGACAACCTGTGCATTGCCCGGGGATATCCCGTTTATAACCTGTTAATCGTACAAAATCTTCTCTTGGACGTGGCGATAATCAACGATTTCCTCCTTGTCGAACCAGAGCGGAATCTCGGCCTTTGCTTCATCAACTGATCCGGATGCATGGATAAGGTTTCTCACCGAACGACGATCAATATCGCTCATTTCATAGGAATCGAGCATGAAGTCGCCGCGGATCGTACCAACATCAGACGTAAGCGGTTCCGTGCCGCCAACAAGCTTCCGCACAATGCGCACGGCATGCGCGCCTTCAATGACCATTGCGATCACCGGGCCAGCAGTCATGTACTCGCGAAGTTTGCGAATCACGTCTTCGGCAACCTTGATCGGATCATCCCCGAGCGGATGCTTCTTCCCTTCCGTTTCGTAGGCCTTGATCGATTTCTCGCCAACGCGACGCATCCAGGTACTATCGAGCGTATAGTGCTTCTTTATGAAATCAGCATCGGGAACGAACATCTTGAGGGCCACGATTTTGAGCCCAATTCGTTCAAACCGAGAAATAATCTCGCCCACGAGCGAGCGTTGAACCCCATCGGGCTTTATGACGGTAAGCGTGCGTTCTTCTTTCGGGTGCTGTTTTGATGACATGCACCCATTTTAGCACACGCGGTTAGTTCGAGTGCGCTGCGGAAAGGACGGCACGAATGGCGGCCTCGATATCGCCGTCAGCATAATCGCCAGAACCGAGCTCCTCCTTCACTTTCTCGACAAGCGCCCGCATGCAAGCCTCTGCTTCTGAGGAAAGTTCCGGCTTTTCGAGGCTTTGGACGAGCTCACGAATTTCATCTCCGGACTTTTCCGGGCTATCTTCGCGCGCAACCACTTCGCTTGCGGCACTGACAATGCGCTCCATCTGCTCCGCCGCGTTGTTTTCAGGAAATCCTTCCATATTATTGTGCTCCACCTACTTCCGACTTAAGTTTTGCGACCTTGAAAGCGTCATTCACCCTGCTTTTTGCAGCCTGGACCTTTTCAAGAAGATCGGCCGTGCTCTTGAGCGATTCGAGATAGCGGCGATTGATCTTGTTTACCATCTTGAGATAGAGAAGCCCGATATCGGTTGCTGAAGCCGCTTTTTCCTGCGGACCACTCGACTGTCTGAAATATGACTCCACGTAAGCGCGCGCCTCGGCGAATGCCTTTTGGTCAAGAAGAGCGTCGAGCTTGTTTTGATCGAATTCGTTCATGGTTATTATGCGTTAGCGAGCTTCGCGGCCATGAAGCGAGCGATAATGGCCTTGGCCTTGTCTTTGGTGGCAATTTCCGCAGCGACGCCATTTAAAGTATCGAGCACAAATTTGCGCGCCGCGTCACCTTCCTTGCCGCCAGCCTTTTCTCTTTTAATGAATTTCTCGAACGACTTGTACATGTTGTCGTACGCCTTCGCTCCGAGAGCTGTCGTCTCAAGCGCCTTCTTCATGTCCTTTCGGATCGCGTCTTCGATTTTTGTCTGGATTTCGCTCTGGATTTTGTCGGCATCACCTTCGATGAAATTGACTCCAAGTTCGCCTTCAGCGGTCGCCTTTTTGAGATCATCGAAGAATTCCTGAGCTTTTTCAGGATTAGTGTCGATGAGGGATTTTATCTTGTCCCCCGCCTTTTTCTGGGCCGCTTCCCTGAGCTTCGCATTCTCACCGATGTTCGAGAGGAGATAGCCATGCATCTGTTTGAAACGAGCCACGAGATCGTTTCGATCGCTTTCAAGCTTCGGGAGAAGCGCGACTGCTTCCTTCATGGTTTCTATGTCCGTGCGCGTCATTTCAAGTTCGTACGCAATCTCGGCAGGACTTGGACTGATGCCGTATTCCTGCTTGATATCGACGCGCGCTTCATGACGTTCACGGGCAAGACTGCGGTCTTTGACGAATTTCTCAACGTCAGCGCGGCTCAGTTTGCCATTGCCCCACGTCGGCTCTTTGCCCGGATTCTTTTCAAGCCACTTTTTGTCACTTTCGACGGAGACGCCGAAAATGAACTGCTCCCACGCTGCAACAACGCCCGTCGCAAATCCTGCACCCGTCCAAAAATCTTCGGTCTCCGCGGCTTTTTCGAGTGCCTTCTCCTTCCTCTGAAGCATTGCGATTACTTCTTCAGGGTCGCCCTCCTCCTTCATCTCGGCGATCTTTGCCTCCATTTCCTTGATCTGGCGGGCGGTCTCATCGAACTCGCGAATCGACTCCGTGATCTCTTGGATCTTTTTTGGGTTCTCGATCGCCATGTTGCGAATTTCTTCGGCAATGACGTTTTCAATTCCACCCAATTCAGGAAGAAGTTCACGAGTGAAAAGCTCTTCCTTCAAAAGCTCAGCCATGTTTTCGGCTGCCGCGTCTTTATTCTGAAATGCTTCAAAACGAGTTTTGAGCTCCTCAGAATTGGTCGCATCGAATGTGTCAGCGTCTTTGAATTTCGCCAAGAATTCCGCAAAACCGGCCGTGTTAAGCGCTGCTTCTGCGCTAAAGCCACCTTCCTCCATCATTTCCGCAGTGTTTGTTGCTTCTTCCGTTTTCATGGCCTAATTGAAGCACGCCATTTTTCACCTGACAACAGGAGTTATCCCTCTATTTCAGAGCAACGGGAGCAGTTGGCTTCGGTTCTTCCTTCCGATACTTTGCCATGATCTCCGATTCCACTTCGCGACGCGGCTTGCCGAACGAAAGATAGGAAATTTCTTTGAGTTTTTCGGCGCGGGTCGGATCACCCTTGTCCGGAGCAGGAACGCGCACGTTGAACGGCTTCATTGGAATGCCTTTGGCGAGCATCTTGAGATATGCGTTGTAGTTGTCGATATTCATGATGTCTTTCGCTGTAAATACCGGGGCCATCTGCTTTTCGAGATATTCGGCATCTTCTGCGCCGACGCGGAAGACAGCCATCGATCCGACGTTGCCAAAAACGGCATTTTTTATGCGTTCATCGAGCTGGGCAATGAATTGATGAGCGATATTGAGAGAAAGCTTGTATTTTCGGGCTTCGGAGAGAATCGCGGAAATCGAATCGGTCGTGACGTTCTGGAATTCGTCGATATAGAGATAGAACGGAGGCAAGTCCTTGCCGATCGAATCAACACGAGAGAGAGCCGCCATGAGAATCTTGCCCACCAGAATAAGACCAATGAGGTTCGCATTGATGTC
>DASTXF010000038.1:0-10845 GCA_035765615.1 Minisyncoccota bacterium
CGCAAGAACATATGAGGTATTTTTTGAGACGGAAGAGGTCACGTTTCCACCGGCGTTTCGAACCTTTTCTTCCGCATCGGCACGCTCGAGGGTTGGAAGCGTTCCCGTAAGAACGAACGTCAGCCCCGCGAACTTGCCGCCTTTGTGCGACACCACCTTTTCAAGGTTCACTTCCGCAAGGAGCTTGTCGAGCATTTTCTTATGCGTTTTGTCGGAGAGCCAATTGGCAAGCGATTCCGCCACGACGGGCCCGATGCCCTCTACAGATTCGAACTCTTCCTTCGAAGCCCGGCGAATGGCATCCATAGTCTTAAAAGTTTCAGCAAGAAGATGGGCGGTCTCTTCCCCAACATGGTCTATGGAGAGGCCCGTAATGAGGCGCGCGAGCGTAGTCCTACGCGCCTTTTCAATCGATTCGAGGAGATTGTCGACCGATTTCTCTCCAAAGCGCGGCAAGGCAAGAAGATCGCCACGTTTGAGCGTAAAAAGATCCGCAAACGTCGTAATAAGGCCGGCATCGAGGAGAGCGTCGATCACCTTCGGACCACAGCCATCAATATCGAGCGCCGGACGCGAGGCAAAATAGCGAAGCTTGCGGCGCAAAAGCGTCTGAGAATCGCGAACAACGCAGCGATGAGCCGCCTGCCCCGGCACGCGCTCAATCCTGCCATCGCCGCCGCATTCAGGAATGTGAGTCGGAAAAACAAACGGCTTCTCTTTCCCCGTGCGAAGTTCGGTCACGACTTTCACAATATCAGGGATCACATCGCCCGCCTTCTGAAGGACGACGGTATCGCCGATACGCACATCGAGGCGCTTGATTTCATCCTCGTTATGAAGCGTCGCGCGGGAAACGGTCGAACCGGCAACGAGAACAGGGCGAAGCACAGCGACAGGCGTAATAACGCCCGTGCGTCCGACCTGAAACACAATGTCCTCAAGCACCGTCGTCACCTGTTCTGCCGGGAATTTGAAAGCGATTCCCCAACGCGGCGCCTTGCCCGTATATCCGAGCGCCTCCTGGAAGCGTCTTTCGTCTACTTTAATGACAACGCCGTCGATGAGATAGTCTTCTTTTGGCGCTTTTTTCTGCCATTCTTTCCAATAGGCGATCGCCCCTTCGATATCTTTCACATGCCGTCGATGCGGATTTACTTTAAAGCCGAGTTTTTCAATAAGTGCGAGCTCTTCGTGCTGCGTTTCCGGCATTTTTTCCCCGCTTATGCGCGCAATGTCATAGACGAAATTGTCGAGCTTTCGAGCGGCGGCGATTTTCGGATCAAGCTGGCGGATCGAGCCAGCGGCAACATTTCGAGGATTAGCGAAAAGCGGCTCGCCTTTCTTTTCGCGTTCGGCATTGAGTTTTGCCAGATTTTTCTTCGACATCCAGACCTCGCCCTCTACGATACCGTCGATCGGTTTCGCGAGGCGGAGCGGCACGGCCGATATCGTGCGGACATTCTGGGTCACATCCTCCCCCACGAGCCCGTCGCCGCGGGTAGCGGCGCGAACAAGAATACCGTTTTCATACTCGAGCACGACTTTAAGACCGTCGATCTTCAATTCGCAGGTATATGTCGGGTCCTCCGCCTTGTCGAGCTCGGACTTTATGAATTTCTTGACGCGCTCGTCGAATGAACGCATGTCGTCTTCGGAAAAGGCATCATTGAACGACCATTGGGCGACTTTATGCTGCACTTTCACGAATTCAGGAAGCGGTTCGCCGCCGACGCGCTGGGTCGGAGAGTCAGGAGTTTTGAGTTCCGGGTACTTTGCCTCAATATCCTCGAGCTCTTTCACAAGCGAGTCATACGCCGTATCGCTGATTTCCGGCTTGTCATGGGTATGGTAAAGAGCCCGATGATGCTCGATGAGCTCACGAAGCTTTTCCGCCCTTTTTTCGAGGTCTTTCGGAGGCTTTGGCATACGAATAGATTACGATTTTTGCGAAGCAAAAGCGAGCACATTGGGCTTGCTTGAGGGGGCTACGACGAGCGACGGCGAGGAGTCCGAGCGCGGCGGCGAACACGCCGCCGACGCGTACCCCGAGAGCAAGCCCAATGTGCTCGCTAGTACGTCACCTTAAGCGCGCGTTCTACGCGGTTTGGATTCGCAGTATCAGTGCATGCAGTGTTGTATCCGCGCGCATCGATCGTTGTCTTGGTTAGGCCCGAAGATGAATCCTTGATAACGGTCACAATGGCGCAATCCTGCGGATTGACGCTCGGAATATTGAGAGTGAATTGAGTCACAGCTGAATTAGCGGTGCGCGCGATCGGATAGCCGGTATATGTCACGTAATTGGTGATCGAGATGGTTTGGGCAGGCTGGCTTATCGTATCGACGCAATCAGGGTTCGATGGCGACGGGTTCCTGTTATCCGTCGACGTCGCAAATATGTCAGTGCCCTTGAAATCCCAATAGAGCGCGCATTCGGCACCGGTATCGGCGGCATAGAATGCGAATTGCGACTCGCGTCCCGAAGCAGAGAGCGTCAGTTCTTTCACCGTGAGATTGAATATGGAAAGACCAACGGCAAGAAGCACGCTCGCCACAAGCACCGCGAACAGCATCGCGAACCCTTCCCTCTTCGAATGTGCGTTTCTCTTCATATGCTAGAAGTTGAATATGGTTTCTTGAACCGTGAACGTTCGGGTCGGCAGGAACAAATTGGTATTCCAGGCGATTGTCACGGAAAGCTTTGCCTCTTTTGACGACGCACGATTATCGATCGTTACCGTGCGGGTGAATTTCGTCGGACTGCCGATTCCGTATCCGTAAAGGCCGCTCGACGAGTCATAGGAAAGCTTGTCGCATACGCCTCCGGTGCACGACTGAATAGCACCTGAGGAAAGGAAGTCGGTCTTTCTTGCATCAATTTCGCACGCCTCGCTTCCGGTGTTTATAAGGCATGAGGAAAGTCCGTTGAGCCACGATGCGCCGGTGATGCGGTTCGTGTCGCGGGCATTTCTCACGTATTCAATTGCCTCCTGGGCAAGATAGAAAGCAGTGATCTGATCCTTTGCGTAAATAGCCGAAGAGAGGCCTTTTTGGGCAATGAGAAGCGGACCCGTGACGGCAAGCGAAAGGATCGAGATTGCAACCATTGCCTCGACGAGCGTAAATCCTTTTTTGTTCGATTGATGCTTCATGGTTTATGAATCGACTGCCCTCTGCGTGACCGTCGTTTGAATATTGAAGTTCGACTGCGACGTGCCCGACCCGGCGTAGCCTTGAACAACAATAACCACTTTCGGCTGCTTCCCATCCCCTGCCGCCGAGCCCGTCACGTAGAACTTAAGCGAGGTGATTTGAACCTCGGCTGCCGTGATATTGAAGGAAGTGGTAGTAGTGTCGTATATCTTTTTTTGGATTCGACCGCCGACGAAGCTGTATTCGATCTGGTCGTTGATATCAGACGAGCTGTAGTTGCCGTCGCCGTTCACGTCGCGATTCGCTTTAATGCGAAGCACTGTGTCGCCCGCCGAGCAATCTGCAGTGCTCGAAAGCGGCACGCTCGCGCCGCAGGCATATTTCGAGCCGAGGCGTATTTCGCGCATCATGCTTTCGAGGGCGAAATCGAGGTTTGTCATCACTGATTTAAGCGCATGGCTTTTCTTGTTTGCCGCGACAATCGAAAAGACCGATCCGGTCGCGACGAGCATGACCATCGCGAAGATGGAGACCGAGACCAGAACTTCGATGAGAGTGAATCCTCGTTTCATATTAATTGCATATGCCCGACGTATCGGTGCCTACGGAAATCTGTCCCGTCGATTCGACCGTGATTTTTCTTTTGATATTCTGCGGGGAAAGGACGCAGATTTCAGCCTTGCCGTAGAAGGTGCCCACGATGCCGTTCGCCGTTATATATGCATCCGGGTTCGGACGAACGAAACTTATGTCGACCGTCGATTTCGAGCAGTCGCCATCGACACAGACTTTCGGGACTTTATTGCCTTTGGCGATGGAAAACGTCTGTACCGTGGCATCGCTTGCATCAAAAACATGCTGCGATCCCGACGATTTGTCTTCGAACAAAGTATACGAGGTCGGCGAGGATGTCTTGAAATCAATGCCGTAACCGGAATCGAAATTCTGAGCGGTATTTTGGCGCACGGATATGCCGTAGTACTGCGCCTGACGGATCGAGAGCGCAATTTCGTACGCAAGGTTCGTGAGGAGCACGCTGCCGTTAAACTGACCGTTATTGTAAACGGCGATTGTCGTTATGACTGTGAATATGGCAATCGAGACGAGAAGCTCGACAAGGGTGAATCCTTTGTTTCCGGGAACTCCTTTCATGCTCCCTATTATAGCGCCAAATACGACAAGAGCGCCTGTATATCGACGCGGAATATGAGGACAATCAGGAATCCGATGATGAGAAAGGGTCCGAACGGTATTTCGCTTCGCATGCCGAGACGCTTATTGCCTCTAATGCGCTCAACAGCCATGATGGCGAGTGAAATAACAGCGCCGATCCAGAAGGAAAAAAGGAGTGCCGTCACGCCGCCTGCGAGCCCAAGCACCCAGCCGATCGAAAGAGCGAGCTTGCCATCGCCAAGGCCCATCCATTTCCCTTTTGAAAAGTACCAGAACGCCCAGAAGAAAAGGAAAAGCGCTGGACCAGCGACTGCTTGGGTTGGATCGATGCGGCCGGCGAACAAACCCCCTTGGCCCATCATAAGAAGCGCCGTGGCGCCGGCCGCATACGAAAACGCATCAGGTATGATCTTGTGCCGAATGTCATACGTCACGATCACAATATAGAGACAAAGGAGAATCGAAAGAAGTACAAACGAAACGAATCCCGACGCAGTAACGAACGCACCAGGAGTAAGAATATACGCGAGAACGAGAGTAATGCCTCCCGAAAGTTCGACGAGAGGATACTGCCACGAGATGCGCGACCTGCATTTTCGGCAGGCACCCTTCTGCATGAGAAAACTTGCAACGGGAATAAGCTCGTACCATTCGAGGGTCTTGCCGCAGGAAAAGCATGCTGACCTGCCGCGGGACACCGTCATTCCCGTATTAAAACGGAAAATGACGACGTTTAAAAAGCTTCCGATAATGAGGCCGAACACAAAGATCGCGGAGACCGTAAAGTAGTCCATGCTATTGCGGAGGCTGGGCTTTGTAATTTGCCGAGGAAGGCGTGCCGCTCGTGCAAGAAGACGAAGGAAAATCCGCTGGGATATTGCCGGTGTTCTCGAGCTTTACACCGACACAGTATGTCGTGGCGCTTCCCGTGTATTCGTAATTGCCTCCCTGCGGATCAGTTGGCACTTCGGGAATGTATTTTTGCGACGCGAGGACGGAGAGAGCGGTCGCATCCGTTCCGACCGGATATGCCCTATTCACATCGTAATAGATAGCGAGGCCAAGCTGGATTTCCTTCATATCGCTAATGCGCCTCGTATCGCGGGCCTTGGCGCGCGAAGCGGCAGCTGAATCGATGACGATTGCGGTAAGTATGCCTACAATCGAGAGCACGATGAGCATCTCGACCAAGGTGAAAGCGCGAACTTTATTGGCAGATAGCATTTGTAGTATCGACGGTGCCCGTCTTGAACCAGCCCTGGCTGTTGTCCACGCAGAACGTTCCTCCTCCCTTAAGAGCTGACACACCGACCGCCCATTTCGTACCGTCAAAGTTCGTGGCGCAGGTCATGGTCGCGCCTGCAGCGGCATTCGCGAGCACGTTCGCGCGAATTGCCGCAAACTTCGTATCGTTGAAGACTCCGGAAGTGCACGTAGTGATGCTTGTACCAAGGTTTGAGTTCGAGTCGAGGTAATTCTGAGCCTGAGTGATCATCTGCTTCATGCCAGCCTTGACCGCGCTGTCTCCTCCCCTGTTTCGAGCTGTCGTAAGGGTCGAGATCACCACTCCCGAGAGAAGAGCGATGATCGAGATCACTACGAGAAGTTCGATGAGCGTGAAGCCTGCGATGTGCCTAAATTTCATGTTACGTGCTTAAATTTGGTGTTTTCATTATAACAAAGCCCCCGCAAAACAAAACCGCCCCCGTTTCTCGGAGGGCGGTTTTTTCTTCATTTCTGGTCACTCACATTCGCACCAAATTGCATTTCTCGGTCAACTGTCCCATTTCCTTTATTATCGACTGTAACCCTTATTCCTTCTTGCTTGTTCAGAAGCATTTTTCTATTCACCGTGTATGTGTCTACCTCCCCCACATGAATTGGAAAATCTCTCTTTGAAAAGGAGATTACTTTGTGATTTTTCTTCAGTGTAATATCTATGCCATACACCCCATTGCCCGTACCTACAACTTTATACACATAATCATCATCCGGGAAGAATATCTTTACGAGTTTCTGTGACTTATCATAGAGCGCCATTGGAAAATCATTCTGACCTTTCCCGTTCACCACCCCAACAGTTTTTCCAACCGAATTTTGAATACTCAACTCAGCGGGACTATGCAATTGTACACAGAGTATATCGTCACTTGCTACGTGCATTTTTTCCACCAGATCAGCAACATCGCTTGAGGTAGCCCCTGAAAAGTAGGAACCGATATTATCAAGGGTATTGGCAATGTCTCCTACATATCCGCAATCACTACCATTATAACTTTCCGTAGCTAAGATATTCTGCCTATCCTGAGCCGAGAACGTGACGCCGTCGGTCGTTGTACTAGTATTAATGTAACTATACGAAGAGTACTTATTCGATAGTATGCCAATACCATCTTTTATGTTCGAGTATATCGACTGCTGTGTATCGGAATACTGTTTGTACACCGGATTATCAGAGTTGTCTGCATAGTGCTTGTAATAGTGCGTAACTGACGAGGTTGCATTTGTATAGCAATTGTAATAATTGTTCGAACTTAAGGAACACACTGGGATAGACACGTCACTTTGTACACCGCGATTGTCCCAACCTTCTGAAGGAGAGAAGGTGATCTGCATGATACCGTGTCCAAAATCAGAACTTACATTTTCATTATCGAAGCCAAATGTTGACCCGCCATCTTCTCTGGCAGCTATACCAAGTATCACCTTCTCAGGAAATCCCCCATTTTTTAGAGAAGATATGCTATATGGGCCATCGTCACTACTGTAAAGCGAATATGTACTGCTTGAATTACTATAATAATGATCAACCACAGATTGAATTAGTACAGGCCTTGAAGATGTGCCGAAGATATCTGAAGAGGTCGAAGCTAAAGTCGTCTGATCATCAGACGGAAACGGAAGATAGAAGATGGTATTTGATGCATCAGATCCAGCCATCCACCCTGTCACGTTATCTGTAGGGTCAATGACTTCGTACCAGTTATACCCGCCAGATGTGATCGGGTTGTAATTTTCCGTTGTTGTTGAAACATATACAATCCAATCTTCTGGAAGAACCTTGAGAACGGTGGCTGATGTGCTAGACCCACTTCTTAGATTTAGTGTTCCCGAACTCGTGTTTTTAATACTTGCATAGAAAGGTCCAGGTTGTGGTGGATTGATATTTATCGTATCACCTAGAGCAAAAGCATAATCCGAGACATTTGAATCAGCAGTTTGCGAGTTCGTATTGTAGTTAAAGAAAACTGCTGAGCCTAATTCGGAATCAGAAGCAGAGCCGTAGAGTGCGCCATCGGTCGTATTCACGAGAATATAAAGCACATCGCCCGTAGAAACAGAAACACCGCTCGCAAATTCAAAGCGACAACCTCCTCCGGAAGTGACAACTCCCCGTCTTCCAGTATTAGTCACACTGTTTGCATCCGTGAACCCCCAACCCCCGGTATTTGGATCATTGACCCGAATAATTGGCACCTGAAAACCTAGCAGATTCCCGCATGAATCATAAAGAGTGCTTCCAGGCACAGGATACACGACGATTGATTTTATGGTTGGATTACCCCATGAGCTAGGAACCGTAATTCCTGACTGCATCATGTAATTTGAGCCACTCAGTGACTGGGAAACGGACGATTTATCCTGGAACGAATAAACTATGGCAGCATCAGAGGTGAGAGGCACAAACATAGTGCCAAGTAAGGAGAGGAAAAACACATACCCACCAATTTTTTCAAAGATCAATTTGTTCATAAATTTTGAACTATATAAAACAAAATCGCCCTGTAAGGGCGATTTTGTTTTGAGTTAATTGCAGGCCGACGAAGTGATTGCGGTATTCGGCTGATTTGCCGTGATCGTCTCTTGCTTCGAAGCGCCCGTTGAGTCTACGCACCAAGCGAGCGTGGTCGAGGTCTTGAGGACCGCGGCGACTGCCCAAGCGGTTGCTGGGTTCGCATTGAGAGCGCAGTACACGGAAGACGAGTTGCCGGCAGCGCCAGCGACCTGGTTCTTGATCGTAGGATCAGCGTAGATCGTGGTGGTAAGAGCCGAGCAGCCAGCCGAGGCGGAAGCCGTAGCAGTGAGCGTAGCGTTCGCGCCGTAGTTGCCGTTCGTGTCGTAATAAATTTCAGCCTGAGGGCGAACCGCTGCAAGCTGGGACTTGATCGCAGCGTCAGAACCCTTGCCACGAGCCGTGTTGAGCGAAGCAAGCACGACGGACGAAAGGATACCGATGATCGCGATGACGACGAGGAGTTCGATGAGAGTGAAACCCTTTGTCTTGTTCATATCTTTCTTTAAAGTGTGATCCTTCTAATAATGTTTGTAACCGATTCCCGCTCCGCTCAAAGGCTCAAAAACAATGCTTCAAGCTCTTGGGCGGGCCGGGAAGCGACCGAGACTGTGAAATATCGGCTCCTCTATTATACAAAACCCTTATTTTTCCGTGTAAAGGCGTGTGGGGATAAGTGAAAAACCAGCCTTTTAGGCCGGTTTTCTGCTTACGAGATATTCGACGAAATGTTGTAGATCGGAATGAGAACCGACGCGAGGAGGAAGCCGACGCCAAGACCGAGGAGCACGATCATGGCTGGTTCGATAAGGTCGACGAGGGTGTCGACTGCGTTGATGACTTCGCGGCTATAGAACACGGAAAGCGTCTTCAGGATCTTGCCGAGTTCGCCTGATTCCTCGCCCACCTTGATCATCTGGATCATGATGCCCGGGATGACAGGATGCCCGGCAAGGGCGTCGGAAACAGACTTGCCACCCTTTACGTCCTCGACGGCATCGAGAAGGATTTTCTTATATACCTCGTTCCCCACTACGTCGGCGGTAAGCTCGAGAGCGCGAACCATCGGAATACCCGAAACGAGCATGGTATTCATGTTATCCGAGATACGCGAAAGGTAGAGCTTCTGATAGAGGCTTTTGATGAACGGCGCCTCTATTTTGGCATTGTCGAGAGAGATTTTTCCCGCCGACGTCCTGAGGAATCGCACGAGGAAGAATCCGCCGATGATGGCCGCAACGAGGATGAATATGCCGTAGGTCACCATGAAGTGCGAGAGGCCGATGACGATTTGGGTATAAATCGGTATCGCCTGTCCGGAATCGGTGAGGATCGAGCTGATCTTTGGGATCACAACCGTAAGCATGAGGATCATAACCACCACGAAGGTGAAGATGACGAATGCCGGGTATATGAGGGCGTTTCGGGCCTTGGCGTTCACTTCATACGACCGGTCAAGATGATCCGCGAGAAAGACGAAGACTTCGTCGAGTTTGCCCGACTCTTCGCCCGAACGGACCATGTTCACGTAGAAATCACTGAAGATTTTCGGGTGCTTGCCGAGGGCTTTCGAGATCGAGCTACCGGCCTGGAGATCGTCTGCGACTTCAGTGAGAGCGCTTGCAAGCGTCTTGTTCTCCGCTTCGGCCGCAATGAGGCGGAAGACACGGAGGGCCGAAACTTGCGCTTCGAAAAGCGTTGCAAGCTGGCGCGAGAGCACCACGACTTCTTTTGTTGTAACGCGGGAGAAAAGAGCAAGGTCTCGCTCGAAGAACGAAGCCTTCTCAGCGGGATTCACCGACTTGATGACGAGGCCGCGGCGCTGGAGGGATGATATGGCGACTTCAAGAGAGATCGCATCGATCGATCCCTTGCTCTCTGTCCCCTTTTCGTCTACTGCGTTGTAATTAAAAAGCATGTTCGTTACATGAGGCGTTCAAGAATCTTCGGATTCGGCGAATAGAGGTAGGCGTTCTCAGCGGTGATGACGCCTTTTCTTACGAGTTCGGCGAGCGATCGGTTCATGTCGATCATGCCCTGCTCGATGCCCGTCTCGATCACGGTATTGATCTCGTGAACGCGCTTCTCACGAATGAGGTTCTGCACGGCTGCGTTTGAGATAAGAAGCTCGCACGCCGGCACAAGGCCGCCTGAGATCGACGGGATAAGGCGCTGCGAGAAAATACCCGTAAGCGTTGCCGCGAGCTGAATGCGAATCTGATCCTGCTGCGCCGCCGGGAATGAGTCAATAATACGGTTGATGGTCTGAGCCGCATTGTTGGTATGGAGCGTCGAAAGCACCAGGTGGCCGGTTTCTGCCGCGGTGACAGCTGTCGACATGGTGTCATTGCCGCGCATTTCACCGATGAGGATGACATCGACGTCTTCACGGAAGACAGACTGAAGCGCCGTGGCGAAATCGATCGTGTCGAGGCGCACTTCGCGCTGGTCGATCATGGACTTCTTCTGCTCGTAGACGTACTCGATCGGGTCTTCGATGGTGATGATGTGCTCGGCGCGAGTTTGATTAATGCGCTCGACCATGGCGGCGAGGGTCGTAGTTTTACCGTGTCCGACCGGACCAACAACGAGGAAGAAGCCTTGCTGCTTGTCGCAGAACTGTTCAAGAACTGGAGGCAAGTTAAGTTCAGTAAACGAGCGGATCTTTTTCGGGATGAGACGGAAAGCGAACGATATGCTCCCCTGCTGGAAGAAGCCATTACCTC
>DASTXF010000039.1:0-3487 GCA_035765615.1 Minisyncoccota bacterium
GCTTCACGGATTCGCCGTTCTTCTGGCTCTGGCTCCTCGACAGCGATGCCGGACAGTCGACGTCCTCGTTCTCGAGCGGCATGCTGGATTCCGATCCGGCGCCGTTCATTCCGGGCGGCGGCGATTCCGGCGGCGCAGGCGCGAGCGCATCCTATGACGATTCGTCGTCAGGGGGCGTTCAGACCTCGTCCGATCCGAGCCAATCGCCTGATCTGGGGACCGCTCCCGATCAGAGCGCCGCGCCCGATCCGGGTTCCGTCTCGAACGACCCGTCGCCGGTTCCGGTGATCGTGGATCCGTTTGCAAATGATCCCGGGTTCGGATCAGGCCCCCAAGGGAATGATTCGCCGGCTCCGGATCTGTCTTCGGACGTCTCGAGTGGCCCGTCTTCCGACGGAACGCCCGACACGTCTTCCGATGCGTCTTCGAGTGACAGTTCGCCGTCCGATTCCGGGGATTCGTCCACGGACTCGTCGAGCGGCACTTCGTATTGATCGGTTCGCCGATCAACGCAAAACCGGCCAGGAAACTGGCCGGTTTTTTCTTGCCTTGGTTTTCGAGAGAGGGGAGAAAACGCTCCCCGGCTGACGCAGGGGAGCGTGGAGCGGTCATTTTTCGACCGCGAGGCCTTTGACATTCGACGGGCTGAGCTTGCTTCCGTTCCTGGGGAAGAGGACGGCTGTTTCACCGACGTGAGGGAGTTGGAGCATGAGACGGCCTTCGCCGATCTCGCCCACGAAGCACATGAGAAGTGAGGCGACGTAGTCCTCAATCTCATGAACCACCCATTCGGTCGGATATGGCGGATATCCTATGCCCTTTGCGAGCCATGCAAACGAAACGCGGATTTCTTCGCCGCAGATCGTCAGATCCTTGATCTCGCCCCGGAAGAGATGTCCTTTCCGCAGGTTCTGGAATTCAAGCTGGCCGCCGTCGAATAGCCGAAGCCGTTCGGGAGTGATCTTCATATGTGCCTTTCTCTCGAAGTCCGGTTGTTCCTTTGTAGCGTAGCGCAGAGCTTGCTCGCGCGCCAGGAGAAGAAGGGGAAAAGTCGGTGGATGCTGCGTTCCTAGAGGCCGAGGATTTTGAGCACAAATCCAGCGAGCGGATCGGCGGAAGTGCCGTACACAAGCACGCCGCCGAGAAGTCCGGCGACGGAGAGCGCCACGAGGGCGAGAAGGGCGATCAGGGCCGCAACAACCTTGTTGCAGAGAATCTTTTCAATGGCCTTCGATATTTCGCTGATGACGCCGGTTTTGGCCATGAAGTCGGGGAAGCGGGCATTTACAAAAGCGCAGATCTCTCCAAGAAGAAGCATGCAATAGAACACGGTTGCAATGACGGCGAAATTCGAATGGGCATTCACGAGAGCGCGATCGGGATGAACGAGGTGCTTGGCGGTGTCTCCGGTCGCGAGCGCGGCAAAGGCGCCGAGGACGCCGAGAGCGAGGAGCGCGCGAGCGATATCGCGCCATGCAACTCGGGGAAACCATTTCTCGACGGGAAGCACCATGATGATCGAGTATATGAAAAGAAGAGCGATCGGGAAGTGAACGAAAATGGGGTGAATGTTGTATGCCATGCCTCAAATTATACCAGGCTTACAAAGCAAAACGCGGCATCAAATGATGCCGCGTTTTTTCCTTGTCCCGTATGCGAAGAATTGGCCAACGACGACCCATGAAATGAGCGCC
Source organism: Minisyncoccota bacterium (assembly GCA_035765615.1). Classification (GTDB taxonomy): domain Bacteria; phylum Patescibacteriota; class Minisyncoccia; order Phycocordibacterales; family UBA6065; genus UBA6065. Next base: position 1,695 of record DASTXF010000039.1, read on the forward strand.
CCAGCGCTCATGGGGATGATGAGCACATAATCGCGTTCGATCCATCCGTGAATCGTCCAGAACGTGTACGAAACCGCAAGGAGAAGGAAGTAGGGGAAGGAAAGCCCTTCGACGCTTTTCCGCTTGCGATTCTTCATCGCTTGGGAGCGGAGGCCGATTCCCGTAACGGCAAGGGAGAGGAGGACGGTAATGATCTTTATGAGGTTCATCCGGCGGGTATAACCGGAATATGCCCTCTAAGGTTACCGCTTGTTAATCGATCTTTTTCAGTGCTGAGAGAGCCTTTTCGGTCGCCCCGGCATCCTGCTTGCTTTCGAGAAATATGCGCGCATTCGGGCTGTATTGGGCCGCAAGGTCGAGAGTAATGCGGTACCGTGCTTCAAACTCCTTACTCTCTTTTGATGGGGCATAGATATGAATGATCTTGATGAGGTCGCCGAGGCGCTCGAACCACACCTTGAGCATGGGATCGAAATTCTCAAGTTGCGCATCCTGAAGCGCGTGGTTCACGTCGAGGGTCGCGCCGATGCTTTTCCGTATGGTTTCTGGATCGACGTCGAGAGCGGCCGCCGCTTCTTGAGTGCTTCGTATGAGTACGGAAAGCTCGTCCGGATTTTGGCCCCATGCTCCGTCTTCTCCTTTGGCAGGCATGTTTTCAATGCCGATCATGAATTCTTTGCCCGAGTCGATTGCGGCTTTAAGTGCGCTTGCGAGCGTTGCGGCGTAATTTCGGACGATAGCCTCTTGCGCATTTTGAGGTATTGAAGCAAACAATTTTGTTCCAATCGACGGAGGATGGACGGTATATGATTCTCCATTCGCCTCAGCAAGAAGGGACAATTCCGCAGCCGTTCGGCTCTTGGTCGACATGTCGAGCGTCTTTTGGTCGATCTCAGGGTTCGCTCCATGGATCGAGAGAGCTCGATCAGGGTGCGTTTGGCGATAGGCGGTAAGTGCGGCGCGAGCTTCTTCGACTTCTTCGTCAGTTTTGCCGCGGAAATCGAATTGGGCCGCCGGGATTTCCATCGTCTCGGCGAGCTCGATCTGGTCCCCAATGGAAATTACCTGATCGTCTCTCCGCCTCGCCGAAAAGGAAAGGCCGAGGCCTTCCTTCAATTTTTCCCGGTTTTCACCCGTGTTTTCTCTTGGCTGCTCTTCGAATGGGCGGATTCCGTTCATAGATCAATTATAACCCGCCGAGAATGCGGAGCGCCTCAGGCAGCGCGGCGTCAGCGGTTTCGAATACAGGGTAACCGTATTTCTTTGCCTCGCTTTGGTATTGCGGGCGTTCGATCGTGAAAAATGAATCAGCTTCGAGCTCTTGAAGATGTTTCGTGTTTCCCCAGCGCGGATTTTCCATATTCCTCTTGAGGATTTCTTCATGAGACGATCCGATGAGAACGATGCCCGGAAAATCGAGGTCGCGCTTTGCGAGATGGGGAAGAATGTTCACGCATTCAAATATGACAGGTCTCTTTTCGGTATCGTACGATCTGATCTTTTCGAGAAATGCCGGCCATAGCGCTTCTGATTGAGCGACGAGATTTTTCCATTGATCGGCCGGGCTCGTATCGCGATAGTAAGCTTCTTCGTCTTTTTCGATATAAAAATTGACCCACGGCGCGTAGTGTGGATCGGAAGCGAGGCTTTCCCGCAGATCGTCGAGGGAAACGACAATGCCGCCGGTTTTCTCCGCGACGATCTTTGCGAGGTGGGATTTTCCCGCCGCCGGTATGCCCGTTATGAAAAGCCTTTTCATGGATCGATTATAGCAATCAAATTTCAGCAAGATC
>DASTXF010000040.1:0-2550 GCA_035765615.1 Minisyncoccota bacterium
TTCCACCCATGTCCGCCGGAGCCTCCGTCAAAACAAACAAGTCCTTCAAGCATTCCTTCGGACTTGAGCTTCTTAAGGAGGGCAAAATGCCCCGCGGTGATACGTCCGTCAGGGCTGTCTTTGATTGCATCAAAATCCAGCTCTCCTGATTCTAGATATCTCTCTGCAACAGCTTTAAGTTCTGGTTTCCACTCCAAGGCAAGCTGGCGGAAGCCAAACTTATTGAACAATGTATAGATTACATCTGTGTTCTCCTTCACTCCGTGCATTTCTCCCAGGATGAACAGCTTGTCGTTTTTTATACTCTCCGTAAGCTCTTGAACTGTCCGCTCGTCAAACATGGCGGGAACTTCTTCAATCGAAATGGAAGAAACAGTCTCAATGAATGTGGCTTTGTCGGCTTCCAAATTTCTCTCTTGTTTTGACCTTTCGAACTTTTCCATGTCCTAAATCTTAGCTTATATCAAGCTTTCTAGGTACTTGGGCACGCCGATACTAAGTTTTCTTGGCGGAGGCGGAGAGATTCGAACTCTCGATACCCTTTCGGATATACGACCTTTCCAGGGTCGCGCACTAGACCGCTATGCGACGCCTCCGTGGTGTTAATTTATACTCAATTTCCGCGAATTTTCCAAATCCGGAGGAACTTTCATGATGCGAGGCGTATTATATACGTCATGAACAAGAAACCATTCTACAATGCAATACTCGCTTCGGGGTACATTGCGCTCCTTATCGATTTCATGAATTGGACGAGCAAGTTCCAGGCCGGCGAGAGCAATCTCCTGATACCCATCCTCATGCTCTCCCTTCTCGTTCTCTCCGTCGCAATCATGGGCTATCTCTTCTTTTACGAACCCGTCACACTCCTCATTGACGGAAAGAGAACCGAAGCGGTGTCTTCATTTCTGAAAACCACCGTGACGTTCGCCGCCATCACGGCGATTTTCGGCGCTCTCGCGGCGGCATACATGTAGCTACCAGCTGCCGCTCGCTCCGCCGCCACCCGAACGTCCGCCGCCGAATCCGCCAAACCCTCCCCCGCCGAACCGATCGTTATTTCCTCCGCGTCCGCCGCGGAAAAATCCCGATATAAACATGTAGAACAATACCCTCCTACCTCCTCGCGTCGAAAGAAGAATGATGAGAATGATCAAGATAATGACCGGGACGAATGGCGGAACGGATTGCGGTGCGGAGTTTTCTTCAATGAATTTGACCGCCTGAGGGTCGTTTTTGATAAGACCGATGATTTTGTCGGTCGCCCCGTCGACTCCGGCATAATAATCGCCGTTCTTGAAAGCCGGGAGCATTACGGTACGGATAATGATCGAAGCATCAGCATCGGTGACCGTCGGTTCAAGGCCATACCCGACCTCGATCCGGGCTTCCCTGTCATTCGGCGCAACAAGGATGAGAATGCCGTTATCCGCCCCTTTTTTGCCGATACCCCAATCCTCGAAAAGCTTCACGGCGAAATTATCGACCGTGTCCCCGCCGAGACTTGGAACGGTTGCAACGGCAATTTCATTTCCTGTCGTCTTTTCGAATATCGAGAGCTTCGATTCAAGCGCCGTCCTCTGCGCCGCTGGAATGACATTGGCGAAGTCGTTCACGAAACCTTTAGGCGCGCCAGGGTTCTGATATGCCAAAACGGCATTCGCGCACGCGAATGCCGCAGAAGCGAAAAATAAAATCTTACCGAATGTCTTCATGCTAGAACTGGACCGTCGGAGCCGTTTCGGCGCCCGCCGCCGACTGGAAGTACGTCCTCGTGCCGAAACCGAAAGTGCGTGCTATAAGCGAGCTCGGGAATCGGGCAACAATGAGGTTGTACGAGCGGACGGCGTCATTGTAGCGGCCGCGTTCGACCGATATGCGGTTCTCCGTGCCTTCGATCTGGGCCTGGAGCGTCTGGACATTATCCGATGACTTGAGCGTCGGATAATTTTCCATAACGACGAGGAGTCGCGCATAGGCCGATTCGACCTCGCTTGCGGCCTCAGCCTTATCGTTCGTCGTGGCGGCATTGAGGTAATGCGTGCGAGCATCGGCAATCGCGCCGAATACCGACTGCTCCTGCTTCATGACGCCCTTCACGGCGTTCACGAGGTTCGGAATGAGGTCGAGGCGGCGCTGGTACTGCGTCTCGACTTGTGCCCACTGGGCATCGGCGCTCGTCGATGCGGTGACGAGACCGTTATACGTGATACCGATATAACCGAGAAGTATCACAATGACTGCGATGATAATAATGGTTGATTTTTTCATGCCCGTATTATGAATCAAATGGAACGAAATACAAGGAGTGAAAGAAGCCCGAAAACAATGGCGAGATAAAGGGTGTATGTTGCGATCGCAAGGAGCGCTGGAATCTCAAAGACGATGTAAAAAAGTAGCACGATAATGCCAAGGCACTGAAGGATCATCTTGGTCTTGCCCATGGTTTTAGCTGGCACTACCCTGCCCTTATAACGGAAATATGCGGACGATACGAGGAGCACCTCGATCACGACGATGCCGAGGGCAAGATAGGTGCTTATGTACTTT
>DASTXF010000041.1:0-2351 GCA_035765615.1 Minisyncoccota bacterium
GAGAGCAGTCGATCGAGCAAGTATTTAAGCCCTCCTTCGTCCGTCGTTATGACAATGGTGTCCTTGTCCGCGAAGGCGTAGGCAAGCACTATGTTCCCGTTCGCGTCCTTGAGGGTGCGAACGTCTATGTTCGATACGACCGCATCCTCAAAGTTTGGTGCAAGGGATGTTTCTGTCTCGCCTGGATAGGTAAATCGAATGAACGGGAGGAGATCGCCGCCCATATCTTTTTCCCAATCAAGCATTCCCGAAAAGGCGTTTTGGAAGTAGGTGTTCTTCAGGATAATGAACGGTATCTGATGGTTATACGAATACATGCCGATCATGTAGTCGCCTCCAAGCGAACGCGCGAGTCTGTCGGGGATGTGGGTCTGCGAGAATACTTCTTCGACCGGTTCAGGGGAAGTCGCGGTCGCGGTCTCAATTGGGATGAGGGCAAATACGTTTCCAACTCCCGGATTTGCGGTATTCATCCTCAGCGCCATGAGGCTGAAAGGATCGTTTTCCGTGTCATTCGGATCAATCACGATCGAAGCGCCTTGAGCATAGGTAACTATCGGTTTCCAAGAAATTGAAACTGTGGCGGGCTTTTCAGCCGTGCTGCTGCCTCCCGTCGAAGAGAACCAATAGTACCAGCCCCCAGCTCCGAGGAGGAGTACGACGAGAACAAGAATAATATAGATTCCACCGGATGATTTTTTCTCTTCGACATATTCGATCGGGTTCGAGGCCTCGCGCTTTTTCTGTTCAGCAACTGCAATATCTACTTTCGAGACATTGCTGTACCGCACGGCTTCTTCAGCGTCGCTTTTGAATGTGCGGATTGGTTTAATGGAGGGGTCATTTGCGGGCTGAGGAGGCGGAGGAACGGGCGTGGATTCCTGGAGTGGTTCGACTGGTTGCTCCGTGATAGGCATGTCGATCGGACGCCTTGAATATATGATAGGGTCGCTCTTCTGCTTGTTTGGAACAGGTGTTGCGGCCACGGGTGCGGGAACGGAAGCTGTTGCTCCTGAGGCCGGTTCTCCTGATTCTGATGGCGCGTCAATGTCGCGTTCCGGCGATGGTCCCTCGTCAGAAAAGGTAGCCATTTCCGGTTTAGAAAACTCGTTATCAAGCGCCATGCTCGTCCCAACAATATCGACGCCTTCCGCGCGGAGATCGTCCGTTGAGTCAGTTCCGGGTAGGTTCTGGGGCGGATTTTGATTTTGTGGATTCGGGTTGCCTGTTTGTTGAGGCTCGATTTTATCTGGTTCCATGCCGCTTATTATACGCCATTCTCCTTGCTTTCGGGTTTCTTGAAGAAATGCGGTGCAGTTTTCTTGATCGAAAGATTGATGCGTCCCTTTTCATCGATTTCCTTAACAACGACTGGCACCTTGTCGCCCGGTTTCACAAGCGACGCAGGCTTCTCTATTCGCCACGGAGCCATCTCAGACACATGGACGAGGCCTTCAGCCGTCTTGCCAATTCGTACGAAGGCTCCGAATTCGAGGACGCGAGTCACTTCCCCCTCGAACGTATCACCGGGCTTGTATTCCCTCGTCATGTCATCGATGATCTCTCTCGCCTTTTCCGCGGAACCGTCTTTTCCTGTGATGAACACTGTTCCGTCGTCTTCGATATCAATCTCTGCTCTCGTGGTTTCCTTTATTTCTTTTATGGTCTTTCCTCCTGAACCAATAACAAGGCCGATCTGGTCCTGTTTTATTTTCGTGACGATGATTTGAGGCGCGTGCGGTGAAATGCTTGGTCTGAATACGGCAATTTCCTTTTCGATGAGGTCGAGAATTTGATAGCGAGCGACTTTCGCCTTTTTGAATGCCTCGACGAGAACGGGAATTGGCACGCCGGAGACTTTTACGTCCATCTGAACTGCTGTCACGCCATTTCTTGTTCCTGCCACTTTGAAATCCATGTCACCGTGGTGATCCTCTGGTCCCTGAATATCGGTAAGGACTTTGTATTTTGGTCCTTGCATCATGAGGCCGAGGGCAATGCCAGCAACAGGGGCCTTGATCGGCACGCCGGCGTCCATAAGCGCGAGCGTCGAAGCGCATACTGATCCCATCGATGTTGATCCGTTTGATGCGAGAGCTTCGGACACGATTCGGATCGTGTACGGAAATAATTCTTTTTGAGGTATTACGGCTGAGAGGGCTTTTTCTGCAAGGGCGCCGTGGCCGATCATGCGGCGGTTTGTTGACCCGACTCTGCCTGTTTCCCCTGTCGAAAACGGCGGAAAATTGTAGTGGTGCATGAAGCGCTTGTTCTCTTCGCCTTCCATGCCGTCGATGAGTTGCGAATCCTGCGGTCCGCCGAGCGTAAGAACCGAAAGCACGTGCGTTCCG
>DASTXF010000042.1:0-10354 GCA_035765615.1 Minisyncoccota bacterium
TCCGATAGCTTCACAAACAAATCAAAGGAACATGACCAGGAATGGACAAATCCCGGTAACGTTAAGCCTGTTGGCAAAACGAGATTCCCTTCTGCAATCGACGCAATGATCGAAAACGGCGTCCAGGTATTCTTTACTGACAAGGAGACATTCGCGCGCATACAAAAATCCTCTGATTATGGATATTCAATATTGAAAACGCTCGAATCCGAAAACATGAAACGCGGCGAAAACGTCCGTGAAATCGTCGCTTAAAGCCTAGAGTTTTGTAAGTATTTCGGCGCCCTTTTCGGTGATCGCAACCGTCACTTCGAAATGCGCGCTGCGCTTTCCGTCTTTGGTGCGATAGGTATATCCGTCTTTGTCGAGAAAAATCTTTTCAGTGCCTTCGTTCACGATCGGCTCAATGGCAATGACCATGCCAGGAACGAGTCCTTCACCATCCCCTGCTGACCCGTAATTCGGAACGTAGGGATCTTCATGGACGCCGTAACCAACACCGTGACCAGCAAGCTCTTCAACGATGCCGTAACCCATAGGCGCGATATACGCCTCTACCGCCTCGCCAATGTGGCCCGTAGTATTTCCGGGCTTCGCCTGCTTCACCGCCTTATCGAGGGCGGTTTTAGTCGCTTTGAGGAGGTTTTTGGCCTCAGTATCGATTTTGCCCACCCCGACAGTGACCGCCATGTCGGTAATGAGGCCTTTGTGCACAAGGCCGAGATCGAGCGACACAATGTCGCCTTCCTTGAGCGTGTACGGATTTTCATTCGGTATGCCATGAACAACCGCATCGTTCACTGATATGCAGATCGTCGCCGGGTACGGACGCTTTGCGCCGTATGGCTTGTACCCGAGAAATGCCGCGGTGTCGCCGCCTTCAGATATGAGTTTGACCGCAAGGTCATCGAGATCCTTTGTTGTTACGCCGGGCGCAATCGCCTTGGCAACCTCGTTCAAGATAAAAGCATGCCTCTTGCCTCCCTCGCGGAGGATCGCAATGTCTTCGGGAGATTTGAGCCTGATAGCCATATATGGCTCAAGATTACCTGTTCGGGCCGAAAAAGCCAGCCTGCTATATCCGACCCTGAATGCCGATAGCTCGGAGCACGTCTTCGTGCACTTTTTCGATCGGCTGGTCGCCGTTTACCGTGACAAATGTTACGTTCGGGCTCTTTTCGAAATACTTCACCGCGGGCATCGCTTGGGTTTCGAATGAACGAAGGCGCTCAGCGATCTTTTCTTCCTTGTCATCAAAGCGGCCTCGCCTCAGAAGGCGTTCCGTCACGACTTTGTGGTGCACATCAAGAAGAATGACGAATGGCTTCGCCCGGGAGAGGAATTTGAAAGCCCCTTCAAGAATCGGCGGCTCTTCCGGCTGGCGGCAGAGACCGTCGCAGACAATGTGTTCCTCGCCTGTTTTTAATTCCTCAGCAAAGAAGCGCGACCAAGCCCAGATCGGAACGAAGGGCGGCATAAAACCTCCTGCATTCATGACTTCTTTCACCTTCCTCGCCATGGTGCCATCGCTCGTCTGAATAAAATCACGAAGTTTCTGGCCTGTTTCGACATAAATCGTTTTCCTGCTCGGATCAATGCGGTCAAACGACTTCAAAAGAAGAGCGGCTTGCGTGCCCTTTCCTGAACCGGATTTTCCCAAAAAAACTACGGTGATTGGTTGTGTCATGAGGTCAGTGTACTTTAAATGGCGCGCTTTTGGAATATGAAAAGCTCCGCGCGAGGGCGGAGCTTCGATTATTGTGCCGGTTTTTTGACGAGCAAGAAGTTGTGCAAGAGGCATTTCTTCATGATGTCGAGACCGGAATTCCTGGCCGCTTTCGATTCGGCTTCATCAGGCTTGGACAAACCTGATGCCGCCACGGCTTTTTGAAGCGTCGACTTGCTATCCCCCTCGCGAGGGATGAGCAGGAGATATTCCTGTCCGTCCACGATGAGAATCGCGCGCGTCGAGGAATCGATCTTTTTGCGGGCTTCCGTTTCGGCAAGGGGCGCCTTCGCCGGCGCAGCCGTGACGACAGCAACCGGAGGGTCGGCCTTGCACGGGAGAATGGAGAGAAGTGCAAAAACGAAGAGTGCTTTCATGGTGGGAACGTTTCGCGTTATTGTACAAGAAAATATCAATTTGTCAATGTCAAGGAAGCGCCAAAAAAGCCCCGGAATGAGGGGCTTTTTCAGGTGCTCTTCCCTTTCGGGTTTGCTTCTAGTATTCGCGCATGGACGCCTGAGCGTCGAGCTTCTTCACCGTATCAAGGACGACTTGAACGACGATGAGGAGAGCGGTACCACCGATCGCAAGCGTTGTAACGCCCGAGAACGAGCGGAGAACGAGCGGAAGAACGGCAATAATACCGAGGAAGAGTGCGCCAACGAGCGTAATGCGAGTCACGATCTTCGAAAGATACTCTGCCGTCGACTGTCCTGGGCGGACGCCCGGGATGAATGCGCCCGACTTCTGGAGATTTTCCGAAATCATGAGCGGATCAAACGTAACAGCCGTATAGAAGTACGTGAATACGAAGACAAGGAGGAAATAAACGCTGTCATAGAGCCAAGCAGTGTTCACGAGCGAGAGGCCAACAACTGCAATGTGCTTCCATGCCTCGTTCGTCGAAGCGTTCATGAAGTTGAAGATCATCTGAGGGAAAAGCAGGATCGAGAGAGCGAAGATGATCGGAATAACGCCGGCTTGGTTCAAACGGAGCGGAAGATATGTGGAGACGCCGCCGTATACTTTCATGCCGCGGACCTGCTTGGCATAGGTAACCGGAATTGGGCGCTCGGCCTCGGTCACAACCACCACAGCGTAGATTACGAGAAGCGAAAGCACCAGGATAGCGACGTATACCGGGAGCTGGGATGGATCGTAAGCAGCCACAGCACCAGAAAGGCCTTGAGGAATGCGAGCAACGATACCGGCAAAGATAATGAGGGATGTACCGTTTCCAAGGCCGAATTCAGTGATGAGTTCGCCGAGCCACATAAGAAGCATCGAGCCGCCGGCAATGGTGAAGACGTTGAGAAGAAGCTCAAATGCCGAAAGGTCGTGAATGATGCCCTGGCGCTGGAAGATAACGATAAAGCTGAAGGCCTGGATAAGAGCGAGAGGAAGGGACAGGCGGCGGGAATACTGGGCGAATTTCACGCGGCCCGCCTCGCCCTCCTCGTGGTAGAGCGCCTTAAGCGACGGAACCATGATGGTAAGGAGCTGCATGATGATCGATGCCGTGATGTACGGACCGACGCCGAGCATGACGATCGAGAGGTTGGAGAGGCCGCCACCCGAGAAGATGTTCAAGAGGCCGAGGAACTGGCTATTCTGAAAGAGGGCTCCAAGCTTGGCTGTATCGACACCTGGAATCGGAATCATCGCAAGAAGGCGGAAGACAACGAGGGCCAATACGACGAAAAGGATGCGCTTGCGCAATCCTTTGTCGCGGAAGATATATGAGATTTTTTCGAAAAAAGCGTTCATAGGGTATGCCTAAGCATGTACCTTTCCTCCCGCCTTTTCAAGGGCCGCCTTAGCCGATGCCGATACTTCGAGACCGGAGACGACGAGTTTCTTTGTGACGGAGCCTGCCTCTTCCCCGGTTACCATCGCGAGGATTTTCACGCGAGGATATTTGCCATCGATCTTTGAGATGAGGCCTTTCTCAGCGAGCGTTGCGAGTTCGACGCGGTCGCCCGAGTTAAACGCCTTATCGAGCATAGCGAGGGATACTGGAACAGCCTTTGGAGCGAAGGATTTGAATGCGTAACCGCGGAGCTTCGGCATGCGCTTGATGAAATCACGAAGTTCTGGGCGCTTCTTATTGCCAGCGCGTGCCTTCTGGCCTTTGGTGCCGCGGCCCGAAGTCTTGCCGCGCTTTCCGCCACGGCCGATGAGCGGCTTCTTCCTGTTTGGAGTCTTTCGTGCGAGGTTGTGGAGCTGCATATGATTTTACTTAGTCTTTGCTGGGCGCTCGAGGTTAAGCTGGGAAAGCGCGTCGACAGTCGCGCGAGCGATGTTCAATTTATTCTTCGAAGGAGAGACGATTTTGGCTGCCACATTGGTGAGGCCGGCGAGTTCGAGGACGGTACGAGCAGCAGAACCTGCAACGAGACCGCGGTCTTTCACTGGACGAATGACAACGCGAGCCGAAGAGTATTTCGAGGAAACCTCGTGAGGGATCGACATGGACTTGGTGGAGGCAACCTTAATCATGTTCTTCTTGGCGTGGCGGGTAGCCTTGTCGATAGCGAGAGCGGTGTCGCCTGCCTTTCCAAGGCCGACGCCTACCTTGCCCTTTCTGTCACCTGCGACGAGAGCAACCGAGAATGCGAAACGGCGGCCGCCAGAGACGACACGAGCCACACGGCGGATGTTGAGCATCACCGAGTCGAATTCAGGCTTGGTGCGAGGACCGCGAGAGTCGCCGCCTTTTCGAGGCGGGCGCGAGCCTCCCCTGCCGCGAGGACCGCGGAAATCCCGAGTCTCAGCCTTAGGAGCTTCGACAGGAGTCGTCGCAGCCGGAGCCTGAGCGTTATTGTTTTGTACGGTGTCTGGGTTCATACGTTTAGAATTTAAGGCCTGCTTCGCGCGCGCTGTCTGCAAGTGCCTTTACGCGGCCCTTGTACGCGAATCCTCCGCGGTCGAAAACAACCGTCGAGATCTTGAGTGAAACCGCCTTTTCAGCGATTGCTTTGCCGACCTTGGACGCAGCCTCGCTTTTCTTACCCTTCATATCGAGAGAAGATGCCGAGACGAGCGTCTTGCCTGCAGCGTCATCAATGAGCTGAGCGTAGACGAAGCGGTTCGAGCGGAATATAGCGAGACGTGGCTTATCCGCCGTTCCAGAAACGCGCGTGCGGATGGCCTTGTGCCTGCGTACCCTCTTTTCCTTTTTAATATTCTTATTCATGGCTTTTATATTGCGCTTTAGGCGGCCTTCTTACCCTGCTTCCTGCGGATAACTTCGTTATCGTAGCGAATACCCTTGCCCTTATATGGTTCAGGCTTCTTGAGAGCACGGATCTTCGATGCGAATTCGCCAACCTTTTCGTTCGACACGCCCGAAATGGTGATGATGTTCTTTTCTGCAGTTACCTTGAGGTCCTTCGGAATCTCGATGGAAATCGGATGAGAGAATCCGAGAGCGAGGTCGAGCTTCGCGCCTTTGACGTCAGACTTGAAGCCGATGCCTTCAACAATGAGCTTCTTCACGAAACCCTGGTTGACTCCCTTGATCATATTCTTGAGGTGGGAGGCGTATGTTCCCCAGAGAACGTAATCTTCAGGGCGGTTAAGGGAGACGGTGACAGCACCGTTATCGATAGCAAACGAGATACCCGGCTTGAAATCGCGGGAGATCTCGCCCAAAGGACCTTTGACGGAAACGGTCTGGCCGTTCACCGCTACGGTGGTTTTCTCTGGAATTGTTATTGGTTTCTTTGCAACGCGTGACATAGAAGTATTTGAAATTACCAGATCTGGAAAAGGATCTCGCCTCCGACCTTTTCTTTGCGGACTTCGTCGTCCGAAAGGATGCCTTTCGGCGTTGAAACGAACGTCGATCCGTAGCCCTGCTTTACCGGGAAGATTTCCGAATAACCGCGATAGAGCCTCTTCGATGGCTTCGAAAGACGCTTCACGTCAGTGATACGCGCCTTGTCGCCATTGTAAATAAGCCCGATCTCGAGGGTCTTCTGGATCTTCTTGCCCTTCTTAGCGCCTGGCTTTACATAGCCTTTGCGGGAAAGAGCGAGGACAACAGACTCAACGAAGTTGGAATGCGGAACCGCGACGGCGTCCTTCCTTGCGGCGCTGCCGTTCTTGAGCACGGTTATAAGATTTGAAATTGGGTCTCTCATGTTATCTAGCGTTTCGTTTCCGGCTTTGACTTGAATAATCCCCCGGAAGCGACTGCCTAAATTAATAATGTAATTACCAGGATGACTTCTTGATGCCTGGGATGAGGCCGTCGTTGGCCAATTCCCTAAAGCAGATACGGCATACACCGAAGTCCCTCATAAAGCCGTTCTTCCTGCCGCAGCGGAAACAACGTCGAACTACCCGAGTTGAAAACTTGGGCTTCTTTTGGGATCGCGCTATGACAGAAGTTTTAGCCATTTCGAAGGGAAAAATAAAAAGCTTTGAAGAAGCTTTGTGCGGACATCCTAGCAAACGCCGGAGGGGGTGTCAAATCGGAATGAAAAGCGGCCGCATGCGGCCGCTTTGATATTCATTGAATTCTCGGAATCCGTGACTCTTCTTCATCGCCCGGCCCGTCAGAGGTGGGATCATGCGATTCAACGAATTGCATGCCCTCCGTGAAGGACCAAAGCCAGCAGGCACCGTCTTTTCGGTCGTGGATAAGCGTGAAATCGGGAGACGTGTTTTCCACGTCGCTCGTAATCAGGTATCTGCCTCCCGTAAGCCGGCAGAGTTCCGCAACACGAATTTCCGACGACTTCTCCCTATCGAGCGAAACGGTCCAACTGCCCGCCACGCCAACCGGCACGCCCTCGAGCACGAAGTACGCGAAAAAGCGCGGCGGAATGAAATGCCCTGTCGATCGGAGACGGCGGAGCTGATCATTCACAAGGTCGACGAAACCGAGACGCCACGGCAAGTCGGCCGGCAAAAAGAATCCGGGTATGGGGATCAACGTATTTTCCGACATGGGTCAAAGAATTTACCTATGTAATAGCAAAATCTCGCGATCTTGTAAAAGGACAAAGGCGCCCTGAGGCGCCTTTGTTTGCTTTATTTCGTTGCTCCTGCCTTCTTTATCGGGAAGCCGAGGAGTTCGAGGAAACGTTTGGTTTCTTCCTTCTTTCGGACGTTCGTGACAACCGTCACGCCGAGACCGAAGACGTCTTTGAGTTCTTCATCAGCCGTTTCAGGGAAAATCGTGTGCTCGCGGACGCCGATTGAATAGCCGCCCATGCCGTCAGCCGAGTTTTCTGGGAGGCCGCGGAAGTCTTTCGTACGAGGAAGCGCGATGTGAACGAGCTTCTCAAGGAAGTTCCACATACGCACGCCACGGAGCGTTACCTGGTAGCCCATTGGGTCGCCTTCACGGCTCTTGAACGAAGCGATCGACTTCTTTGCACCCTTGAGTACAGGCTTCTGACCCGTGATCTTCATGAGGCGGTCAGCGGCGAGCTCTACCCTTTTCTTGTCTTTGAACGAGCCGACGCCAGCCGATACGACGACCTTCATGATCTTCGGTGCCTGCATAGCATTCTCATAGCCGAACGATTTCTTCATCGCCTCGAATGCATCTTTCTGCTTTTCTTTGAGAGTTTTCATGGTAATGACGATAGAATTTAGGCTTTAGCGACGTTCGACACGTGGATTGGCATCTCTTTTTCCATGACCTGGCCAACTTCGCCCTGGCGGCGTGCGCGCTGGTGGCGTTTTACTTTGTTTACGCCTGCGACAATAACCTTATTGTCTTTCGGAAGAGCCTTGACGACTTCCCCCTGTTTGCCCGCATCTTTGCCGGCGAGAATTTTTACTTTGTCTCCTTTCTTTACGTGCATGGTATTGATTTAAACGATTTCAGCGGCGCGGGAAGCGATAGTCTGAAAGCCCTTCTCGGCGATTTCGCGCGGAATTGGACCGAAAACGCGTCCGGCGAGAGGTTCCTTCTTTCCCTTTTCAAGAATGACGACCGCATTCTCGTCGAAACGGATGTATGATCCATCCTTGCGCTTGGTCGCGTTCACCGAACGAACAACGACGGCGTGGAGGACATCCTTTTTCTTGACCGCCTTGCGAGGCTCAGCCTTCTGGACCGAAAGCACGACAACGTCGCCGATTTTGGCGTAGCGCTTTGCAGCCGAGCCGAGCACCTTGAAGATGCGGCCGATTTTGGCGCCGGAGTTGTCAGCTATGACGACTATAGAACGTGGTTGAAGCATGGCGGTACTGGTTAATTAATTGGAAGCGGTTACGACGAAACGCTTGTCTTTCGAGATCGGGCGAGTCTCAGTAATCGTGACCCTGTCGCCAACCTTTTTGGTGTTGCCGGCATCATGAGCCTTGTACTTCTTCGAGATCTTCATGAAGCGCTCGTATTTCGAAGCCTTGACGAAGCGGTCGACTTTAACGACGACCGTGTCTTTCATCTTGGTCGATACAACGACGCCGGAGAGGATCTTGCCCTCGCCTGCTCCGACAGAAGCCGATGCGGCTTTTGGAGCTTCCTTCTTGTTTTCGGTTTTCTTAGTAAAGAGAGCCATATGTTTTATATGATTTCACGAGAGATAACGATGGTCTTGACCGGGAGCTTGGTTCCGCCCTTGCGGAGCGCCTCGCGGGCGACAGCTTCGTCGACGCCATCGACCTCGAAGAGTACGCGGCCTGGCTTCACCGGAGCGCAGTAACCCTGAAGGTCTCCCTTGCCCTTTCCAAGCTTAACTTCGGCAGGCTTCGAGGTATATGGCATGTCAGGGAAAATGCGGATCCAGAGCTTGCCGTTCTTGCCAATTTCGCGAGAGATGACTTTACGAGCCGATTCGATCTGCTCCGAGCGAATGCGCGCCGGAGAGACGGCCTTGATGCCGAACGAGCCGAACGAGAGATATGTGCCGCGCGTCTCCATGCCGACTTTCGCCGGGTTCTTGCGCATCACGTGCCACTTCCTGAATTTTACTTTTTTCGGTACGAGCATGGTGGTATTCGTTAGTTGGCGCGTTCTGCGGCCTTCTTATTGAAGACTTCGCCCTTGTATATCCAGACCTTTATGCCGATGTCGCCGTAGGTCATGTGAGCCTTTTCGCGGGCGAAATCGATGTCAGCGCGGAAGGTCTGAAGAGGAATCTGGCCCTTCTTCATGTCTTCGACGCGTGCCATTTCGGCGCCACCGAGACGGCCTCCGAGGAATACGCGAACGCCCTTCACATCGCGGTTAGCCATGACCTTTTCGATGGTCTGCTTCATGACGCGGCGGAATGGAAGGCGCTTTTCGAGGCCTTCGGCGATCATGTAGGCCACGATCGCTGCGTTTGATTCAGGAGAACGGATCTCTTCGATATCGATTTTGAGCTCCTGGTTCTTGAGAAGTTTAGAACCATGCTTCTGCATGAACGAAAGGATGTCTGCGCGAAGCTTGGTAGCTCCTTCGCCCTGACGACCGATGATCACGCCCGGACGAGACGTCTTGATGATGATGCGGATAGCCTTCTCATTGCGCTCAATTTCGACATCCGAGACATACATGCCGCGGAATTTCTTCGAAAGGTATTCTCGCAAAAGGACATCGGACTTGAGATAGTCCTGGTACTTGCCCTTGCCGGCGAACCAGCGGGACTTCCAGTCCCTGATGATGCCGAGGCGGTGCGAATATGGGTGTACGGTGTGAGACATTGTATTACTTGGTTGCTTTAGCGGCTTTCTTCGCCTTCGGAGCCTTGGCTTCGAGAACGAGCTTCACATGACTCGACTTTTTCCTGATCGGGAATGCAGAACCGCGAGCACCCGGCATGAAACGCTTCATGGTGATGCCCTGGTTGACGGTGCACTCCTTCACAAAGAGGTTGTCAGTCGAAATACCGCGATCTTTAGCGTTCGCGACGGCCGACTGGATAAGCTTCACAAGCGGATCAGAAGCGCGCTTGGTGGTCACCGAAAGCATGTCGAGAGCTTGCGGGACGGACTTGCCCTTGATCAAAGTCGCGACGACGCGGACTTTGCGGGGAGACTGGCGATAGTTTGAAAGAGATGCGGTGACCATAGGATTTTACTTCTTATCGGTGGTTGCAGCCTTGGCAGCGGACGCAGCAGCCATTTCGGACTCCTTCTTCTTCTGTTCAAGTTCCTTCTGCATCTTACCTCCGTGCTTTACGAACTTCCTCGTCAACGAAAATTCGCCGAGGCGGTGGCCAACCATGTCTTCAGTGACCAATACCTCGACGAAATCCTTACCGTTATGTACGCCGAACTTAAAGCCGACCATTTCAGGCGAAATGTGGCATGCGCGGAGCCAAGTCTTAATAACCCCCGTGTCCTGAGGCTTCTTTCCAGCGATCTTTTTCAAGATGCGCTCGTCTACGTATGGTCCTTTTGAAAGCGATCGTGTCATTAAACAAAATGAATTACAGCTCGGGCGTTTGGGCTATAGTCGCTAGAACGACTTATTGAAAGCAAAAACTAGGCTTTAACCTAGTTTCTACGGTCTAGTGCCCATTCCGAAGCTAGTGGTGCATATCCTAGCAGACCGCGAAATAAAGTCAAATTTCGGCCTCTGCAGAGCATCACCGCGGAGACCATGACAACGTTTATTGTCTAAAGATAACGCTCATTCACGCACCTAAGTCTCCGCGGTGATACTCTGCGGCGGCCGGG
>DASTXF010000043.1:0-4276 GCA_035765615.1 Minisyncoccota bacterium
CCAGATCTTCGGGCTCATGAATATGCCCGAATCGAGACCGACGATGTCAGAGCGTTTTTGAACCATTGCCCTCCACCATTCGCGTTTAATGTTATTGGAAAGTTCTACGCCGAGAGGGCCGTAATCGTAGACGCCGGAAAAACCGCCGTATATTTCCGAGGACAGGAAGACGAATCCCCTTCGTTTTGTGAAGGAGACGAGTTTTTCCATAGTAAGGCCGGCCGGAGCCGTTTCGTTTGGTTTCGTTGCCATGTCTCGTCATTATGGCATAAAAAAGGCTCCCTGTCTTGTTGGGAGCCTCGTAAAACTCACACGCCGAGCGAATAGTAGTGGCCGCAATAGCCCATGAGTGGCATACGGTCGACGAAGCGGTATCGATTGTGGCGATAGCCGTTGAGGCTTACTCCTCCGGCGCGTCCCGCGCAGCCTTTGTCCTTTGGAAGACAGAGGCATGGTCGTTCCTTCTCAATGCCGGGATATTGCGCAGCGAGACGGAAAAAGGTCTCAAGGCTCGGCAAGCGAATACCGCTCCGCGCGAAGAAATCGAAGATTTCTTCCGGGAGAACGAGTTCGCCAAACGATACGAGGAGTACGCTTTTCGGAATCTCGTCATCGGGCGCAAAACACGATGGGTCGGGCAGTTCCGACACGTAATTCAGCTTTGCGGCTGATACGAGCGCTGAAAGCGGTCCGGCCGCAGGAACAAGCGGCAGTCCGAGGACGGTATGAACGATATGATTCATGTGGGAAGGGCGTTTCGCTCATTCAACACCCGTCTCCCCCATCCGTCAACCAGTTCTATTGACAAATAGCCGCCAGTCATTATGCTTTAAAACCAGACGCCAATCGAAACCATGTAAAGCCATTGGGCTCATTCCCCGGTATCCGGGGGTTGGGGTGAGCTCGCCTCTCGGCATGGCGGTTCCTGCGATAGTGGGAACCCGGAACGTCTTCCGTCAAAAGACACGACAAGTCCGCCATTTGGCGGAAAAGTAAGGTGGTACCACGGAGATGCAGAATCCCGTCCTTGCAGCGCGATCATGCGATCGTGGCGCGAGGACGGGATTTTTCGTCCCGAATCGAAACGATCTTTTACATCACGAAAGGAAACGGATATGACCAAAATATCGACAATTGAGCTTGCGGGCCATAAGCGTCTCAAGCAGGCGGCCCGGGAACTTCTCGCGGCCGAATACAGCGCCGAGGACCGGTGCGGCCGCTTCGGCGGTCTTCTCAAAAACCTCGAAACCACGAGCATCGGCATGCTTGACCGCAAGGTGAAGCATGGCGAAGATCTCACGTTCGAAGAAGCCTTTGCGGGCATGTGCTATGTGCTCGCAGCGACCAATCGGCATCTCTATGAACGGTTCAAGCCGCTTATCGAGAAGTCGGGAGCGGATTTCGCTCCGGACCGGGCGCTTGCCCTCGCCGTTGCGTTTCTCTCCGGCATGGCCATGAAGGAATCTCTCTCCCAGCTTACCTCGGATGAGATCGCCGGCATGGTTGCCGCAGCCATGATGGATACGGTTGTCGCCTTCAAGGCGGACCGGATCATCGAAACCTGCGGCATGGGCGGAGACAAAGGCTTCGGAGCGAACGGGACTGCGCGGAAGAGCATCAACGCCTCCACGCTCTCCGCTATCACTCTCGCGGCTCTTGGCCTCCCTGCCGTGAAGCATGGCTCTTACGGCAATACATCAGCCGTCGGCAGCACCGAGACGATCGAGCTTTTCGGGGCGCTTACCTCAATGGAGAGCGCGGGCGAAGCCGAACGTATCTGGCGAAGCTCAGGCTTCTGCTTCTTCGACGCTCATTGGAGCAAGACGATCCACGATCTCTCTCACCTCCTCATGATGGAGACCATCAATCATGTCATCGGGCCAATGACTCCGCCCTTCACCAAGGATACGGAGATCAACAAGCTCATGGGCGTGAACGAGAAGGTTCATCCTGCGGATGTCGCTCTGGCCTACGCCGAGCTTCACCGCCGCGGAATCCAGAAGGTCGGAGGTGTTCTCGTTATTGCCGGAGTCGATCAATATGTCGATCCGGGCGATCACGCGGAAGTCCGGGCTCACACGGTGACTGACGAAGTGTCTCCGTACGGCACGGTCGTCGCGGCGGCATATCAGGGAGAGTTCCTCGGAAATTACTTCCTCCGGCCCGAAGATTTCGGTATCACACTCGACAGTAGTCGTATCCAGGTTCGGAATAATCGCGCCGACATTCACGCGGCGAATATTGCCGCTCTCCAGGGCAATGATCCGAATTTGGCTGCGTATCTCGCGATGAATGCCGCCCTTGGCCTCTACGCGTATGAATACCTGCCAAAGGATTGCATGCGCGCCGATGGCGTGAGCGACATTTTGGATGAAAAGCATCTCCAGGAATGTCTCGAACGCTGCCGCGAAGCGATCATGTCGGGCGCCGCAGAACGGCTTCTCTCGGACTATGTCCGGGCAAGCGGCGGCATTCCGGCCTTCGCCGTTTCCGCTTCTTGATTCAAGGGGCGTCTTCGGACGCCCTTTTTCATGCATAATGCTATTATTCTTCGTATGAAAAGCGCTACAGAAAATATATTTCACAAAAAAAACGGAATCATCATCGGGGCCATCCACTTCCCTCCGCTTTTGGGTTATCCGGATTTCCCCGGCATGGATGTGGCGTTTAAAAATGCCCTTCTTGATCTCGAGGCGCTTGAGAAAGGCGGGGCCGACGCAGTCATCGTTGAGAACAATTACGACATTCCTCATAAAACCATCGTAGGCCCTGAAACCGTGGCGTGCATGGCGATTCTTGCCTCAAAGATAAAGGCAAAAACAAAACTTCCTGTGGGAGTGAGCGTTCTTTGGAATGATTACCGCGCCGCATTTGCCATCGCGAAAACCGCAGGGCTTTCTTTCATCCGTGTGCCGGTTTTTGTTGACGATGTAAAGACATCGTACGGTTTGATGAAAGGAGACCCAAAGGCGGTGATAGCGGCCCAAAAAGAACTCGATGCAAGTAACATTGCGATATTTGCCGACATCCACGTGAAGCATTCGGAAATCCTTTCGAAGCACACGCTTTCCGAGTCGGCGAAGCTCGCCCAAAAAGAAGGCGCTCACGCCATTATTGTCACCGGTAAGTGGACAGGTGACGCTCCCGATCTCGCAAAGCTTTCGGAAGCACGGAAGGCCGTGCCGGATTTTCCTATTTTCTGCGGAAGCGGCATTGACGAGACCAACATATCTTCCCTTTTTAAGGTGGCAAACGGCGCGATTGTGAGTACGTCGCTTAAAGAAGGCGGCGCGCACGACGGCGAAGTAAATGTTAAGCCATATGAGTCTCGCCTTTCGACAGAACGAGTGCGGAGGCTCGTTTCGGCCATGAAAAAGGCCCGCTCGTAAGCAGGCCTCGAAAGTCACGATTCGACTCGAACCACAGGGTCCGAAAAGAACAGGACTTCATCGCTCAACTTTGACGTCGTCTTCGTGCCCGGAGGCGTCATGAACACGTGTCCGGCGAAAGATGCATTGATGACACCAGCCGATCCCTTGGCAATCGGCTGATCTTGGACGATCTCTTCGAAGTTCTTGAAAGGCTTCACGAGCTCGTAGGTTTCGTCCGGGAAGAAAAGCGAACCGCAGGTTCGATACTCCATGCGAATACGCGGCGCCGCTTTGGGCGCCTTTATCATCCCGAACGTTCCAAGAAGCGACTTTGCGCACGCAAGGGCAATTTCAAACGACGCGGGGTCTTCGTGCTGCCCAGCCTCGATTCCGAAGCTCGGCGAGTCCGGAGTAGCACCATAGAAAGCGCACGCCGGACTACCGCTCTGAATTTTTTCAATATCGCGTATCACGATATCGATCGGGAATCCTTGATACAGCGGCGCAGGAACGCTCCCCACGGCAACAATCATGGGCGGCGCGAAGCTCCGTGTGCTGTGCAAGTCGAGTCCGACGGAAAATGTTTTCCAGATCGGAGCTAACTCAAGAGCACGGAGGGCCTCGTAGCCGCTTGAGCGAGCAAGGTTGTTCGGTAAGCGATTCATATTGATATCGCAGAAGCGGGCCTTTAGTTTCGCCACTTCGCGATCGGCAGGGTTCTGGATTGCGACTGCCTTGAAGTAGGCTTCAGCGGCCCTGACGTTGTTCAAGACGAACGCGACGGAGCCGGAGCGCAGTTCACCTCGAGCAAATGCTTCGCGAAGGTGTCTGAAAACTGCCAGGCCGCACGGCTCGTTTCCGTGTGTCATTATCGTAATGCCAATACGGAGGCCGGGAACGCCGGA
>DASTXF010000044.1:0-3462 GCA_035765615.1 Minisyncoccota bacterium
TTATTCCTTCAAGCCTTTGCGACCGATGCAAAGTTGCCGTAGAAACGTTCATGGGGAGAGGCCGATCCGGGCCTGATTGCGGCATAGACAATGCGCGGGTCCGTCCCGAAAACGCCGTTATCAGAAGGCATGTCAGGGATCCCGTAGGGGTGCTCCCCTTCGAGACCGTAGATCACCACCTTGTTTATCCGCTGCGTCCCCCGCGCTTGCCAGATATCACGGGCGTTTCTCAGGGCGAATTCCGGATCGCTCGTTGCGAGACAGAACGAAAGGGGCAGGATTCCGTTCGAATGAGGATTCATTCGAACCAAAACGACAAAGATCATAATTGGATCCTAAACTACGTCAGAATACACAACGTGTCAATAAAATTATGCCTGGCCGAAGGCGAGAGCTGCTATACTTGAAGGATGAAAAAAATACTTTGGACCGTCGTCGTGATCATCATCCTCGCCGCCCTCGCGTGGCTCGGATCGAATGGAACCAAGACGGCCATGACGGGAGCTGCCGATTACAAGAACGCCGCATATGTGATCGACGGCAAACGCATAGAACTTAAGGACGGCATCGCGGAAACGCCTGCCGCTCCGGGTTCGGCCTCTCTCGTGACGACCCGCTATTTCGGAAACGAGATCAAGGCGGATCTTAACGGCGACGGGCGCGAAGACGTGGCATTCATCATTACGCAAAACGCCGGCGGCTCGGGAACGTTTTTCTATGCCGTCGCAGCCTTGAACACCCCGAACGGATATATCGGGTCTGACGGATATCTGCTCGGCGATCGCATAGCGCCTCAGGCCACGGCCACGAGCACCAACCCGAGCCAGAAATACGTCGTCGTATTCAATTATGCGGACCGAGGTCCCGGCGAACCGATGACGGCCAAGCCTTCTGTCGGCAAAAGCGTGTACCTCAAACTTAATCCCGACACGATGCAATGGGGTGTTGTTCTTTCCCCTGAGGAACGCCGGTCGCTCTAGAATTATCTTCGGCTAACATACACAAATATGAAAAAACTGATCATGTGGAACGTGGTGACGCTCGACGGCCGTTTCGAAGGCGAAAAGCCGTGGGACCTGTCATTTCACGAACTTGTCTGGGGTCCGGAATTGGAAGCACTGATCACCAAACAGCTTGGTGAAGCGAGCATGCTCGTCTTCGGCGAAAACACGTATAAAGGCATGGCGGATTACTGGTCCAAGGCCGATGCCACCGTTCAGAAGGAAGCGACTCTTATGAATAGCATCGCCAAAGTCGTCTGTTCGACGACGCGCGAGAAGGCAGAATGGAACAATACGACAATCGTCCGCGACGCCGTAGCCGAAATAAAGCGCCTTAAAGAAAAAGACGGAGGTCCAATGTTCGTGTTCGGAAGCGGCATGCTCTCCGAATCGCTCATGAATGCCGGGCTTTTCGACGAGATCAGGCTCTGCATCGCCCCGGTCGTCTTGGGAAAAGGCCGGCACCTCTTTACCGATAAAATTGAGCAGCGCAATTTTAAATTGCTCGAGGCATCGCCTTTTAAAAACGGCGGCGTGCTGCTTCGGTACGAGGTAATGAATTAGCTTCGAATGATGTCCGCACAAAGAAGAGTTGCATATATCATCCCTGGCTTCATGGGGACGCCCGAAGAAAAAGAATCCCGAGAAATCGCTTCCCTCTTCAAGAGAGCGGGCTTCCTGCCGGTGGTCGCACGAATTCCCTGGAACAAAAAAGCTGAGTTCGCGGATATGAAAAAGTATGTCGCGATATTCCTGGAGCAATATAAAAATCATCATAAGCCTGGGGACAAAACTTGCGTCTTCGGCTTTTCGTTCGGAGCAATGATAGCTTTCATTACCGCTCCAAAAATCAAACCTGAAACGCTTGTTCTCGGTTCCATGTCGCCAAGCTTCAAGGAAGATATCCCTCGTTGGCGCGATGTATGGAAAAAAGAGCTACAAAAAATCTCGTATACGGCAAAAGATCTCTACTCCGCCACGACAATCGCGAAGAAAATCTCAAGCAAGACATACGCCGTCGTCGGAAGCAAAGAGGCTGTGGAAGTCCTTTGGCGCGCTGCGGAGGCTGTATGGAAAATTCCAAACGCAAAACTTGTCATTGCTCAAGATGCAGAACACAAGGTAGGACAAGCCGAATACCGGAATACCCTCAAAGAAATCATCGACGACTTGGCAGCCAAATAAAAAGCGCGCCGCGATGGCGCGCCTTGCATTTGGTCTTCAGTCGGCCAGAGTCCTGCCCGGCACTGAATTGTATATGGTGCATTCGTATCCGAGCGACTTGGCCATGGCCCGAAACTGGTCGAGATGCCCGAAGCCGTATACGATGATCGCCGACCTCTGTTTCCTGGCCCGCAAGACCTCGACCGCCTTTGCGACGGCGAACTCCGCACGGATTTTCGAAGCAAGCGGAGCCACCGTGTTCACAAGGTATTCGATCCTGCCATCGAGCACGCGGGGACCCCAGGTATCCTCGAGTACCGTATGGTGAAGCTCAATAAACAGAGCGTCTTCGGCGCCGTATGTATTTTCAGGATGCGTACGCGAATACTGATAGACCGCGTCGTATTCATTCCGTATGGACGGCTGCGCCTGCATGGCCTTGATAAACGGCGATTTGGCAAAAGACTCATACGAAGACAAATCAACTCCCCGGCGTTCCATTTCCCTGCGGTCCTGAACCGCCCTCTTTCGGGAAAGCAGCTCATAGAAATCGAGGAGTAGAGTATCATCATTGATTTCCCGTGCCTTGAAGCCTTCGCCGAGAACCAGGTCGTAGCCCATGGCATCAAGATGCGTGCTTATCCTCTCCTGCGATTCGACGATCTGCGGCGAAACGTGATCAGCATCGAAATCATTAAAGTGATCTTGGGTGATCACGTCGATTCGGATGCCGCGCACGGGCCGGAGGTTTTCCCGAAAAAATTTCCGGTAGTCGTCCGCCTTGGCGAGAATGTCGGAACTTACCTCGCCGAGATGCGGGTCGGATACAAGCGGCTTAATCGCCTCGAGCAATTTCTCCAGGGTCGCGGTCGGATCATACGCAAGCGAAGGATCCGCCGACACTTTTTCGACTTGGCCCTTTTCGGGAGTCTTCAACTGATACAGGATTCTCTTTTTCGTCTGTTTCGGGACAAATGCCCCGAAACAGATCATGGCAAGAAGCGCGAGCACCATGGCACACACCACCACCTTGGAAATAGACAAAAACAGCGATTTTTGACGTTGCATGAAAAGATCAGATCGCGTCTAAATCTAGATTAAAATCGATCTTTGTCAATCAAAGAGAGCCTTTGATAGAAAGCGCGGAATTCCCCGCAACAAAACCCGTCGTCCAGCAGATTTGGAGACTATACCCTCCCGAAGGCCGATCAATGTTAAGCACGTCTCCCACGAGATGGAGATTCGGATAGAGCCGGGACGTCATGGTCCTGAAATCAACTTCATCAAGCGACACTCC
>DASTXF010000045.1:0-8578 GCA_035765615.1 Minisyncoccota bacterium
GTCGAGCTCTGTCCTTCGTTTCGAGTATTCATACGTGTTTGAGGCACGATAATACTACTCCCGCGACACGGTGAAAGTTTCAAAAACCCATATTTCAGGCCATTATTTGACTCTTAACCCTAGAAGAAATCAGCGACTTTCCGGTCGAGATGCTTTTCCAAGTCGGCGATCTCCTTGCCCAAGCTTCCCTTCATCTGCTTGTGGCGGCGGTCTTCGTCGACGTTTCGCATGCGGTTGAGCCCGTCAATGTCGTCGATCGCAGAATAGTCAGTCGGCGGATATTGCCAATCGCGGATGCGCCGGAGGAGCGTATCGAATTCGTCGTCGCGTCCGAAATGAAAATGGTATTCCACGGCAAGCTGTTCGAGCTCGCATTCGATTTCAACCGTCTGGAGCTGGTATTCCTCAAGCTGAAGCTGGCGGCGCTGGCCTTCTTTTACATGAAAACCGTCACCCGTGATTTCGGCGACGCGCTGGTGATAACTGAAAAGGATATCGAATTGAACTTCGAAGCTCGAATAATACCAGTGCTTGATGAGCGCCGCTTTGATGTCCTTGTATACACGGAGCTTGGAATTCTCCACCTTCTTCCGGCGCTTCAGGAATTCGACGAAATAGACCGAAAGGAGCGAAACAAGGCCGCCTGCGATAACCGAGACGATATTGCTGTCGAGAATGTATTTCACGAGTTCCATAATATTCCCATTATACCGCGCACTCGCCGCGCCTCCGATTCGTTGACTTTCCATGTTTTTACTGTATTGTTTTGTCCGAATAGCACTCCCACACAAATGAATATCGGACTTGTACCCGCGACGGCGGCAAACGTCGGCGAATACGTGCGCGTCATGCGCGCTGTATCGTCGAGAATCAATCTCGGCATCACGGATCCCCGCGAAGCGCTCGATCACATCGAGGTCGTGACTTCGAAAAAGATCACCGCCGACGGCGAACTTGCCGGCTTCGTCGACTACTATCCCAAGGGACCGGACCACGTCTACATCGACCAGTTCGCCATCCTTCCCGGATTTCAAGGTAAAGGCATCGGCAGCTTCGTCCTCGACACCCTCCTCGACCAGTTCAAGGTTTCGGGAATGAAGAAAGCGAGTCTTGTGACCCACCCGGAAAACGAGGCGCTCCGCCTCTACCAGCGCAAAGGCTTCGTGGTCATCGATTCGGTCGACAATTTCGAAGGAAGCGGCGAGCCGCGGCTCGTCCTCGAACTTGTCCTCTAGCCCGAATACGGGAATTTCAAAGCCGGCAGAAATGCCGGCTTTTTTGCGCTTTTAGCCTTCCTTTACCAAACGAACGGAATCAATTTTTTCGTCCGTGCCTGATATGCCGGATATTGGTCTGGGAAAAGGCCAAGCATGATGCGTTCTTCCTTGCGGATGCGGAAGAGATATACGATTGAAGCGAAGACAAGGGCTATGACGCCTACGAGACTCCCTGAGATTGCGGCACCGAAGGCGAGAAGGATTATGCCCGAATAGATCGGATGGCGGACATACGCGTACGGGCCGCTCGTTACCAGTTCATGATGTTCCTTAACCGCGGGGCGAGGGCTCCAATTGCGGCCGAGGTGAAGGCGGGCCCAGACCGCGAATGAAATGCCCACAACAGAAATCACGGCTGCAATCCAGCCAAGGAGAGGAGGAGCAACAAAGACTCCGCGGAGAAATATGTTTCCAGGATTCGCAAAATGCGACGACCCGGAAAAGGCGCGCAATACGGCAAAAGCGAGAGCGATGACGACGATTATTCTAAGGGCCCAATATTCCTTCCAAAATCCCGAAAAACCGCCGCGTACGTCGCGTTTCGCAAAAAATGACAAGACTGTCCAAACAACAATGAATGCAGCCCAGCTTGAGAGGATGATGATTTGGTATGCGGTCATTCCCCTATTATACGCCGTGCATCACTTCGAAAACGATATGAGCCCGCGGATGATTGCATCCACTTCGAGTAACGTCTTGGAGAGAGATTCATCGCCTAGAGCATGAGCGACGTATTTGAAATCAAGCGCCGAGGCATACGTCACGCCATTGCGAACATATACCGATATTTTGCACGGCAAGAAGACCCCCACTTTGGGATCAGCGCTGAAGAGCGCGTGCGCGTGATCGGCTCTGCAAAACTCAATCATCTTGAACGGCTCGATCACGAATCCCTTTTGCGCAAGCGTGGCTTTGACGTCGTGGATATGGAGCACCCGCATGCCGCCTTTTTCTATCTGCGCGACGAGTTTCTCCACGGTCGAATCGAATGAATCGCCGCTCGCCGCCGTATGTTCGAACTTCCTCGCGTCTTTCATATTTTAGATATGCTTCCCGAGCCCTGTCATAAGATCTTCCTTTGACCTCATGCCGATGAATTCATCCACGACCTCCCCGCCTTTGAAGATTTTCATGTTCGGAATGCTCATGACTTGGAAAACCTGAGCAAGCGGAACATTGCGCGGATCGTCGATGCTCACTTTTATAACTTTGGCTTTGTCGCCGAGGTCCTGGGCCATCTCATCAAGTATCGGACCCATGAGTTTGCATGGCATGCACCAGGGAGCCCAAAAATCCACAAGAACCGGCGTCTTTGACCGCATGACTTCTTTTTCAAACTGATCCGCATTGATATTCAGTACTTTTGACATATGGTTATATTTTTTCCTGCTTATTCCTGCATATGAAATTCTTGAGATCCGCATTGAACCGGGACTTTACGAGCGAATAACAGACAAGCTTGCCTTCCCTGTTCGGTTCAAGGAGCCCAGCCCGGGCCAGGCATTGGAGGTGATGCGAGACAATAGCGACGCTCATGTCGAGTTTTTTCGCTATTTCCGAGACGCACGCTTTTTTGTCGTCGAAAATGAGACACAGGATTTTAAGCCTGGTCAGATCTCCTGCAACAAGAAGCTTTTTCGCCAAAGCTTCGATTTTTCTTTCCTTGATTTCTTCCCTCATACAGACGTCTAAATACATAGAGAAACGCCGCAGCGCCGAACATTGTTCAAATGTTCGTTTGAATGATATGCCACCGCAAAACCAAAGTCAAGCCGTGTCTTTTACACGAACAAACCAACCACGAGCGCGATGACGATAATCGTCACCAAATTAGACGCGATGTCGGAGAAAAATTTCTTCCAGGCAATAGATCGGTCACAATTGCTCCAGAGTATCGATGTGCCGATCGACGGGACCATGAAACAAAGCCAGCCTAAAATCGAAAAACCGACGCCCATCGAAAGCGGAAGCCCGTTGCGAACGCTTTCCGTGACAACAAGCACGATCCAAAAAGAAGTAAGAAGCGACAGGCCCATTTGCGCCGCATACATTTTCGGCATCATGGCCTTTCCTGCCTGCATTTTTTGAGCGAGTTCCTCCGGCGACAGCTTGTCCATGCCAAGATACCGCATGTGGATCTTGCCCATCGGAGTCGCATTCGAATACCAGATCGTGCCGATAATTGCGTAAATAATTGCTCCTCCAATAACTAAAAGAATTGTGGTTATCATATGACTTTAGTCTAACACATGAGCGTTGACAGCATTTTTTAAATAGGTATGGTCAAGAAAAAGCCATAACGTTTGGCTAACCACGTTCATCACTTTATGAAAAGCACCGCAAACAGCACTTCGCGGCTTCTCCTTGCCGGTTCAGAACATTCAGAGGAAACGCAGAGGCTCCGCGAGGCGACAGACGGCCTTCTTGTCTGGATCAGGGATAACATACCGGAAAGCTTCCAGCTGCCCTGCAACTGCGAACTCCTGAGGGCAAGTAGCGGATACCCGAAAGGCTTATTCCTCAGGCATCCGCGCAACCGGCCCGGAGTTCAAGCGATTCGCTTGGAAATCGGCACAGACCACCCGAGACTCCAGCTTTCCCTGTTTTCCGAGCTTGTTGCCGAAGGCTTCCTCGACAGATTGAGCGATGCCCTCACGGCGGAGGCAAAGAAATTCCGAAACGTCACCCGGACCATCAACGCCTTCCAAAAGCACAGCAAGCGCTAGACCATCAAACTCTTCTTCGGAAGAGTTTTTTGTTGCTTGGCGCGAAGTGCCATCAGAAAACTTTCACAAAAAAGCACATGGGTTTTATTCCATGTGCTCTCGACTAACGATTGCCCGAGGTCTTGATTACCTCGTTGAAATCGGTTGCGATTTCTTTGTTTTTCAAACCATCGGCGAGGGCTGCCATTTCGTTTTCGGTCAACCGCGTGCCGTGCGCGATCTTTGAGCAACCAACGAGAACATTCCCAATATTGGGTCGGTTCTCGACATGCGCGTTTTTGTGACAGAACCGAGCGATATCATCGATGCCGCCGGGTCCGTCGCGCCGGAAACGGGGCCACGCCTCATCCCATGCATGAGCGTCGAGCGTGGTGAAGTGGCGGATGAATTTACCCATCTCTTCGAACATCCGTTCGTTGAACCATGGGCGTCCGTCCTGGTAGTGCCACCCCTTGTCATCGGTGTTGCCGATGGCAGAGAGGACATGCTTGTGCAGCGTCGGCGAAACCGGAAGCGGGGACCAATGCCACGTCTCGTATATGCTGAACGACTTGGGCAAGGGAAAATCGGACGCCCATTCCGAATACTCCTTGCCCTCCCAGACATCGACGATCTCGTGGTTCCAGTAATGCCCGCGGATCTCGCTCGGATTGATGTCGGCGACGTTGTAGTTCCACGGGTTTGGATATCGGATGCGAATGAGCTTCTTTCCGCCCTCATCGACCTCCGTCCACTTGTCCTTATTCGCTTCGAAGTATTTCTTTGCGCCTTCGCCGCGGGCAAACAGTCCGTCGCGAACTTCCGGGTAAAGATACAGATAACCGTTCTCGGTATCCCACCTCTGGGCGACCATGGTGATGTCCGCCATGGAACGGCCATCGTCGGTTCTCTGGATGAACGAGAACCGTATCGTGGTGCCGTCAATGATGTCGTAATAGGTCACCGCGCCGCATTTTTCGCAGGCGTGTCCGTGGCACTGAATGGCGGTCGTGCTGATGTGCTGTTTGCAGGAATGACACTTGCCCTTCCTGATATCGAGATGCGCATACCACATCGACCAGCCGTTTTTCTCCATGTCCTCGACGGACACATTGCGCTCCTTGCGGTGTTCAGATTCCCGCAGGTTGTCGACCTTGTAGCCGACCTTATTCAATTCGGCAATGAGAGGGTCGAGGGCGGCCTGGTTTTTTACGTACAGGTTGCCTCCGACAGAGATAACACTTTCATTCTCGAACATAGTGACTCCTGGTTTGTAGGGTTTGTTTTTCGTTGAATCAAAAAGCTGCCTGGCTATTTGTTACCATTAAATTTTAAATTGGTCAAGATGTTGCCGGACTTGGAATCGAACCAAGATACCAGGCTCCAAAGGCCCGTGTCCTACCGTTAGACGATCCGGCAATATCCATAAAGTATACTAAAAACCATGAAAAAACCACCGTTCGCTTGCCGCTACTAGGTGGTTCGAGGTTCCGGGTGAGCCCGGAAATCAGATGAAAGAATAGGCGATCCGCCGCCGAATCGATGCGTTCACCCGCCGGACGAATAGCCGAGTCTTGATGACGCGCAGACCGAACCAGAATCGCATCGACCGGAAGAGGAGCCGGATGGTGCCGTCATTCTTGTGCGCGTCGAGGAATTCGTTCGCGAGCGCCCGCCGCAATTCTTTCTTGCCGATGGGAGCATGACAGCGGTGACATGACGTCGCCCCGTCGAAAAGATCGCCCGAACATTTCGGGCATTTGAGTCCTGAGAATGCCATAGAGAGAACCTTTCCCCGTCACGCTACACCCGCCCGAATCGAGCGTCAAGCAAGCAATTTAGGAGAACAGTCCCTGTTCTTTTTCGCCCGCTATATCGAGAACAGCAAGTTCGAGCGGCAGCTCGCGGATCGGAGACACGCCGATGTAATCGAAGGCACCGAGAAGCGAACGGAGGAGCTTCGAATCGATGCCACCCGCGCCTTCGGCGAGCACGGACTTTATGAATTTCTGATCTTCATCGGAAGCTTGGGCAAATGACTCCCCTGCCGCACCCATTTTCTGAAGAAGAGCGAGCCGGATCAAGGAAAGCGAAAGCTCGAGGAAAAGCTTCGGATCGAATGATTTTTCTTTTATTTTGGAAATGACGCTAAGCGCCCCAGGAGCATCCTTTTTGGCAAGAGCGCCGACAAACATCCGCACAAGCTCGGACTTCGGCGAACCGGTTGCTTCCTCGACGTCGTCGCGGGATATTTTCTTGCCTTTGGCCCCGGCGATCACTCGTTCGAGAATTCCGTGCGAATCGCGGAACGATCCGTCGCCCACGAGAGCCACCAGTTCCGCTGCGGCCGGTTCGATGGCATAGCCTTCCTTTTTGGCGACGGAAGCGACCACGTCCTTGAGAATTTCCACGGTCGGACGCTTGAATTCAAAGACCTGGCAGCGCGAAACGATCGTTTCAGGCAGTTTATGGACTTCCGTCGTAGCGAGAATGAATACTACGTGCTTTGGCGGCTCTTCAAGAGTTTTAAGGAGCGCATTGAAGGCCTCCTTGGTGAGCATGTGCACTTCATCGATGATGTAGACCTTGTATTTCGATTCGAACGGCAGAACCGCGACCGCATCCCGAAGCGCCCGGATATCATCAATGCCGCGATTCGACGCAGCGTCGATTTCGTATATGTCGTTTTGGCTCGTGCCGATCTCACGGGCAAAAATGCGGGCAATCGAAGTCTTGCCGATGCCGCGCGATCCGGCGAAAAGATACGCGTGCGCGACGGCGCCGTTTTCAATCGCTCCGGTGAGAGCTTTGACCACGGCATCCTGGCCGATCACTTCTTTAAATGACTGAGGTCGATATTTACGGTAGAGCACTTCGTGCGACATAAATCGATTATAGCAAAAATAAAAGCCGGCGAGAGTCTGTGGGACACTCTCGCCGGCCGCGGCGTATACTTGCACAACAGCACTACTTACCCATCCCGGCCTTTCGATCGAGATGTTCGCGGTTCCACTACCGCAAAGATCAGAGGAAGGCGACGGTGCCAAGCGGACGACCTCTCGTCCCGAGTGGCCGCCGCCTTCCTTGCCGGCCTGCAGCTGGTTGCGTTGCCGGATCCGTTAGATGGTACACCCGGCGGCAAACGGCATGCAAACAAAGTTGTACACACCTAATGCACCGTGCCTTCGTGCGGAATCGGTCTTGTTTCGCCCCCGCCGTGCATCGCAGCCGAGTCTTTCTTCTCCTTTTTCAGCTTTGGCTGTTTCGGCACGAACGAATCGAAGAAACGGATCGAGCCGGTGCCTTCCTGAACGTAGGATTCAAACGAGAGCTTGAGGCTTTCGGCGCTGTCGCGGATGGTTCGAAGCTCGGCGCGAGTCACTTCGATAAGGTCGCGCCGAACGGGCTTGTTGTCGGCGTCCTGGCATGGAGCATCGCGATGAAATTTTGTTTCATCCGCCCCGACGTGATCGTAAATCGCCTTATTGGCGGTGGCTCCGCCTTTGGTGATGGCGATATACCAGCGGTATGTTTTGCGTGGCATGATAATGAGCGTTTTCGCCACCCTACTCCTCCAGTGGCAATTTGTCTAGAAAATAAAATACGCCGGAAGAACTTTCGCTCTTCCGGCGTTTTTTTTGAAGGACTACCCTTTCAGGGATCGACGTTCGTATGGTTTATTTTTTGTCGATGTGATCAGTTACCTTCTGGAGGCTCTGCTTCCTCTGGGCTCGCCATTTCTTTTGGGAGAAACGGTGACAAATAACCCTATGGCGGTAACGAGTTGACCTTTACCTTCGATTCATATGCTGTTTCTCGGGGACCTCCCGAGGGATGTTGAAGAACGCTGTTTGAACTAACTCACGTATCTTAGCATATTAACATGTTTCTGTCAAGTGGTATGAAAAGAATATGAAAAAATGGCCCTGTGTGGCCATTTTATACGATCTCCGGGTGTGCTTTGAGAAATGCCCGCACTTTCTTCCCTACTTCGGCTGCGTCTTTTGCTTCCATAAGCTCCATGCGAAATTCTTTTGCCCCATCGAATCCGTGCACATAGGCCTTGTAGTGCTTTTTCATGATGGCGAAACTTTTTATGTCGCCGAGGAGCTTTTCGAAAAGCTTGGTGTGCTTGACCATGACCTCGAGTTTTTCACGAAGAGACGGGACCCGTTCTGAAAAGAGCCATGGGTTTCCGAAAATAGCGCGACCGAGCATAACGCCGTCTGTGCCGTACTCGGCAGCCTTAGCCCGAGCATCGGAAATGTTCTTCACGTCGCCGTTTCCGATAATGAGCGTTTCCGGAGCGATCTTGTCGCGGAGAGCCGCTACCTCGCGCATGTGCTCCCAGCGCGCCGGAACGAGCGACATCTCTTTTCGAGTGCGGCAATGGACGGTGAGTGCAGCCACGCCTTCCTCAAGAATCTCCGGTATCCACGTCGCGATTTCATTTTTACTGTATCCGATGCGGGTCTTCACTGATATCGGAAGTTTAGGCGCGCCTTCTTTGGCAGCGCGGATAATTTCCCGGGCGCGCTTCGGGTTTTTGATCATGGCAGCACCGCAGCCTTGCTTTTCGATCGAGCGATCAGGGCA
>DASTXF010000046.1:0-6993 GCA_035765615.1 Minisyncoccota bacterium
GAGTATCGCTACCACTTGAAGCGGCACCACGAGAGGATGGAGAAGCTCTAAATTTCGCCCAAGGATGTGCTGAGGCTCGATTTTGCGAGGCTGATCTGGTATAACTGTTCTGCTCAAGCTTCCTTTCGTTTCCTCGTTTGAGCACTATGGTGCCTATAGTTTAGTGGTAAAACTCCGGATTGTGGTCCCGGCGTTGCGGGTTCGATTCCCGCTAGGCACCCACGAGTTAATCTCCGTTTGATCGATGATCACAAGGACTTCTCAGTTCCTACCTGGTATACTTTTTATATGAAGAAAACATTCGTAGCGGCCCTGGGCATTATCATTCTTGGCGGAGGATTCTACCTTTATAAGAACTCGAATCCGAACGCTTCGCGGGAAGGATGGATAACTCACCGAAATACAAACCTTCAATTTGAAGTTAGCTACCCCAAAGACTGGCAAATTTCTGAGTCCGATCCAAACTCAACTACAGAAGAAAAGCTAACCCTTATTGGTCCGAGTGTTTCAAGTGTGTATGGCTACGAGCAGCAGAATTTGAGGTGCGTATTAACGTACGATGTTACTCAAAACAAAATATCGTTTCTTCAGAATGCCTATTACTATTCCGATGATATACAGCGGATAGCACCCTACATGTCGCTCACAAATCCATCGGATACGTATTGTCCTTTCAATATGGGCACGAGTACGGCGGGGGAGATAGCAAGTTCAATCAAGTTTTATAACACCTCGCTTTCAAACGAGACAGTTGCCGTACCCGTATTTGATGAGAGCAGCTGGAAATCATACGTGGGTGCCGACAACAAATTTCAGATTGAAATCCCGAATGGTTTCGTTGCAGATTCTGGTCCAGGCGGGTCTATTTATTTCAGATCTCCTCAGACCGAACTCGAGTATAAAACCGACGCCTCAAAGTGCGATGGGGTAAATCATCCAGGGGTTTGTTGGAGTTTTGCAAATGACGCCCATGCCGATCTCATATTTTCCAATGGCGGAATAGATGATGGAAACGGGTCAATCAAGACGAGTAATGTGATTATTAATGGAATCACATGGCAGAAATTTTATCCGGTAAGACGAGATTCAAGTCCGGACCTGTACCAGTACTCCATTTCTCACGGCGGGGAATCGTACAGTTTCTTTGCCCCCGATGAGAAGCTTCTTCAGCAAGTGCTATCCACATTTCGAGTGAATAAATAGGGAGGAAATATAAAAGTCCCAACGTCCTTCACGACAGCGCCTATTTGACCGCCGCGAATATCGGAGTACTCTTGATTCAGATCAAAACACAGGTGTATCAAGAGTATGGAGATGCAAAGGGTATGGCCCGATGCTCCATCGGCAACCATCTCGAAAGAGAACGGTGCCAATTCCACCCCGCAGGTGCGGGACAGATACAACTAACATTCCGTTAGTTTAGGAATATCTCAAGATACACCGCCCATATGGGCGGTGTTTCGTTCGTTGAATATGAAGAAGATACTCATCGTGGACACGACCGGCGAGGTCGACATCGAAAGGAAAGGGAATATCATCGATGCCGACATTACCATCGTCCATTCTCTCGAAGGTTTGCTCGAACATGTAAAGTGCAGATACACGTTCGACTATGCTTCGTGGAGGAAGGCGCACCCTCCCAATGGGACGATGTACAGCGCTATCGGGTTGCCGCTCGAAGGCCGCCGATTGGAGCTCGAATCGCAGCTGCCGTACTGGTTCGCCATCCTGTTCTTTCTCAAAGGGGAAGAGCAACTCGCGACCGCGCTCGGAGCTGCGGCGATCGCTTCGACGTGCGGATGTCGGCATGTCAGGATCCACGTTCAGAATGTCGACACGTTCCGGTGGTTGCCTTTCAAGGCCCTCCGGGGCCCCTTTTCAAGTTCTTGGGGAGGCTATGGCTCTTTCCGAATCGGAGATGTGGGAGTCTTGATCGACCTCAAATACAGGTGTGGAAGCAGTGCCGAGAATTGGCCGGTCGCTCTATACCATGAAATCCTCCACAGAGGAGATTGGGGCAAGAGGACGGCGGAGGAGATCTTCAAAGAGGTATGGCCTGAATTCCCGTGGCGCGACTACGCTGACGTCGGATTCTTTGCCTAAACCGCTCGCTCTGCGACTGCTCTGTTTGTGCTTCAAGCAAATTCTGGTACTATCGATCAGGTTTCGAAGATATCGCGGTGATGTAAGAGGCTGCCAAGGCCGGGTTGGTATCGGTCCGATATATGAACTGATCCACGGTATGGTTTCGAAAGGGCGTCGGACTACTGCCGACTATGGTTACTTATCGACCTGATAGAGAAAGTGATAAGCAAGGCCTCGTTTGCAATCGGATGATTACGGGTATATCTCGGCTTCCGCCGGTAATCGAATGTGCGCAAACGGAGCTTCACTTTAATAACCGACGAGATCACCTCGGTCGGTTTTTTATTTGAGATAGGGAATATAGGCCATTGTGTCATTCCTCTCTCTAAACCCAGTCCAAACAGCCTCCACGACGGCACCCCTAAAGACTCTTTTGTATTCGTGCCAGAAGTGGAATCTGAAAATTGAGTATGTGTGCCTGATGATATACTTTTCTTATGAAAAAAGACCGCGCGGCGGCGCTTATCATAAAAGACGGACAAGTTCTTCTTCTCTGCCGGCGTAAGCCCGGCGAGGACGTATATATGCTTCCCGGCGGGACGGTTGAGGATGGAGAAACGCCCGAAGAAGCCGTCGAAAGGGAGATTATGGAAGAGACCTCGATCGAGTCCGCGTTCATAAAAAAGCTGGACTCCTTTGTGACGGCCTCTGAGAGAACTCATCACATTTTCGAATATAAATACATGAGCGGCACCCCTCGGTTGCATCCTGATAGCCCCGAGCACGTTGGATCTACAAAAGACACCTATTTCGAGCCGGTGTGGGTTGACGTTAAATTAGTCAAAGATCTCGAGATGTGGCCGGAGGAGGTTAAGAAGTATTTTAAATGAAAGCGGACCCCCGATTGCACCATACTTGTATAAACGTTTCCCGAGGAAATCTTGAACTCGTCGTTGAGATGTTTGAGCTTTTCAATTGTCATATCGTCTATCGTCCGCCTCAAGCGGACAATTGGGCTATGGTCGGACAAGAACAACTCCGTTTTGCCATCCAGATAGCGGAAGTAGGCGACAAGCCGATCGCTGACATCGATATCAAAAAGAGGGCTCATATAGCTTTTATTTCTGACGACCCGCAAAAGCTTTTGGACAAAGTAAAAGTATGGGCCGGTAAAAAGGGCGTGAATTTTAGAGAGGGAGGCTGGTCTTCTGTTGAGAAGTATTTCGACCTGCCAGACACATTTGTGAATTTTGTAATTGAGATCATGCACAGCTCGATAGAGAAGGAATAATTATATTAATTATCATGATTCTGTATCACGGATCGGCAAGAAAGTTGAAGAGTTTGAAGAGGCGACAAGCTACAGCGGGCGAAGGGATTGAAGTTCCCAAAGGAGAATTGCTGAATGGAATTTACTTTACTCCCGATATCGGTTTTGCTGTCGCTATTGCAGGAATGCCGAGTGGCGCAGCACATATTGATGAAACCAAGAAGACTGTCGAGTTTGAGAATCCGTCCGAGTTCGATCCAGAGAAAAAAATCTTTGTCTATCAGGTAGATACGGAAAAACTTCCAGGTTTGCATTTTGAAAAGGTGGATGAGCAGCAGTATGTCGTAACTGGAGAAAATGAAGTTTATCCCGAATCATACCGGGAACTGAAGGCGGGGGAGGTTATGAAATATTACCAGCTCATAAACTGGGAGGGGTTTCGAGATGAAATGACGAAGGAGTTTGGGCTCAAATAATTCAACACGATTCACCTCACTTATGAAATTTGTTATTCCTGTAAGAGAAGGTTTAGAGCTTCGTCTTAGATCGGAGGCTGATACAGAGGCGTTTTTTCAGGTTACAGATAAAAACCGGACGTATCTAAGACAGTGGCTTCCATGGGTCGATGCCACAGTTACTGCTGAGGACACTCGAAAGTATATCCAATCATCCATTGAGAAATTCGAGAAAAAGGAGGGCGTTGATCTTGGGATCTGGTATGACGGCCAATGGATCGGTTCGATCGGTTTTCATTATTGGGACAAGGCGAATAGGAAAGATACCATCGGTTACTGGCTTGCTGAGGACTTCCAGGGCAAAGGCATCATTACTGATGCTGTCCGGGCTCTGGTCGCGTATGGCTTCGAGACGATGAATCTCAACCGCATAGAGATCCTCTGTGCAGTCGAGAACACCAAGAGCCGCGCAGTACCCGAACGCCTCGGCTTCAAGAATGAGGGCGTCACCCGCGAATGCGAGTGGCTCTATGATCACTTCGTCGACTCGGTCACCTACAGCATGCTCCGAAGCGAATGGAAGCAGAGCAGATGATGGATTTCCGCATAATGAAGGATCGTTATGCGGATTTTTTATTTCAAGAAAGGAACGAGTACGCGAGTGTCATTCACCTCTTCAAATCTAGTCTGGGCAGCTTTCATGGTGGCATCCTATTTTTGCGCCGCAGCTTGCGCCATGCGCGGGCTCTCCAAGCTTTGGTCATTCTCAACGTGCATATAAAGTTTCCACGCAAAGAAAAACCGCCTCTTTCGAGGCGGTTCGAAGGCATCAGGCCTTCTTGAGGAGGCGCGGATCGATGTTTCGATACGCGTGGTTCGTGATCCGGGCGTAGACCCAGTGGAACCGTTTGACGAGCCAGTCCGCGAGGTCGCTCAGAATGTCGGAGAGCACGTACCCGAGCATACTGAACGGCCAGAGAATGATCCACGAGAAGAGCATGTTCTTGTGTTGCGTCACGATGGGCACTTTGTGAACGTGGTAGCCCTCCTGCCAGATCGGGATGAGCTCGTCGGGAATCTTGTCCTGCGAGAGCTCGCCGATCCACCGGCCGATGGTCTGAGGGTTTTTCGCGCCGTCGTTTACGATCCTGTGCTCGGAATTCGGGGAATCGCTGTTCTTAACCCTCTTCAAATCCCGAAGCATTTTTTCGATGAAGGCTTTGATTTCCTCGTCGAGACCTTCCTTGCACTCGACCGAGTACTTGCCCCATTTGAAGAAACTCCAGAGGACGCCGATGCCGATGTATCCGACGGTCCAGATCGTTGTTTCAAGCGGATGCGACGCGAGGCTTTTGACGAAGCCGGGGCCCCCGATGAAGTAGAAGGCGGCGGAGAAGGCGGCAAGCGAGACAAGGCCGAATATTCCGGACCTTTTCTGGGCGCAGACGCCGAGGATGATGAATTCGACCAGGATGAGAAGCCAAGCCCAGAGACTGAGACCCAGTCCGAGGCCGGCGAAGAACGATGTGATAGCGCTCATTATGCGGGTTGTATGTGATGTTCAGGCTGACACGAATGTCAGGTTTGTCATGATATTGCCGTATAGTTCGCTTTTGTCAATCAGGTGCGGTTTCGTCACTTGACATTTTCGATTAGTCATAGTTATCTTATGTCAAAATCCTGTTCTACTCACCATGAATCAAAATGTCGCCGGGGTATTTTTCATACCTCTTTGCTTCCTCGTTGTTACGCTTGTGATCACCCTCGTGAAAGGGGAGTCGGAGCGCGGGTCATGCCCGTGGCTTAAGCGCACTCCTCTTTTGATCAGATTCAAGACGTGGTCTATCGGCGCTTTCGCGCTCGTGGGTTCCGCCCTGTGTCTCGCATACGCGGAAGAGATCGGCCAGTTTGCGAACATGATCGCAAACCACATTCCATCGATTCTCGTGCCACTCACTGAATGTGCCGTCATGCTCGGATCGGTGGTTGGGGGCTTCCTGGTCGTGCTCACGATCTTCTTCTGTATATACGCGTGTACGGACGAGACGTACAGTTTGTACGATTAACGCCCATCACGACATTCTTCGAACTCCCGCTTCATGCGGGAGTTTTAATTGACAAAATAAAAATATATTTCAATATGAAAACGTTGTTCTTTGACCGTGGTCATAGCCACAAGTCCTTCTCTGGAGGCTTTCTGGCTATGACTACCTCTGCGAAAGTTTTTGGAAAAAATATCCGGTTCCGGGACAAACATCATGAACATTGGTTCCTGATCACCATGTTTGCCCTCATGATTTCGATTGTTATCGACATGACGCTCTGGCTTACCATGCGTGAGCGGAGCGTCTCCTTCCCGAAATCAATGATGGCAATGCATGCGGCGACGGGTACAACAGCGTTTCTCAGGACCAAACTTCAGGGCAAGGTCGAGAGCGGCGCGTACTCGGTTGACTGCATCTGGTTCAATTACCTAATGGCAGCTCTGTATTTCCTTGAGTTCGTCTCTTCTAAATTTTGACGCCGTCAAAAAGACGGCAAGCGCGAGCGATCGCCTTTGTCGCGTTTCGAGCCCGCATTCGTGCGGGCTTTTCTTTTGCTTGCAAAGGGGAGGGGGCAGGTGTATCATTCAACCGTATGGTTGAACAAGCATACAGACTTAACGCCGTGTTCGGCTCCCTGAGCGATCCGACCCGGCGCGACATATTGAAGCGCCTGAGCAGGCGAAGCTCGAGCGTGGGCGAGATTGCCCGCCATTACGATATTTCATTTGCAGGCATTGCCAAGCATGTGGACGTGCTTTCCCGGGCCGGGCTTGTTACAAAGACGAGGCAGGGCAAAGAGCAGATCGTCGAGATCGTTCCTGAAGCTCTCGCGAATGCGAATGGCTATTTGGAGACGTATCGAAATCTATGGGAACGCCGTCTCGACAGGCTGGATGCGTATTTAAAAAAGATTAAATAAAACATATGAAACCGATTAAAGAAGTAACATTCGAACGAACGTATGATGTTCCAAAGGAAAAAGTCTGGCAGGCTTGGACCGATCCGAAGACCATAAAAGAGTGGTGGGGTCCGGACAACGTCACCATCCCGGAATGCGAAGTCGATCTCCGCGTGGGCGGCCGAATCTATATCGTCATGGAAGCCGGGGAAGCCATGGGTCCATATAAAGGTACGCACT
>DASTXF010000047.1:0-4839 GCA_035765615.1 Minisyncoccota bacterium
CGCCGCCGACCGATGCCATGAAGGTGACAATAAGAAGAATCGGTATAAGAACGAGTCCCCAGAGGTGCGGAACGAAGCCATAGTAGAACATCATGCCGACGAGAATGACTGCGGCGACGAGGAAGTCGACGAACTTAGTGATGACGCCCGAGATCGGGAGAATAAGGCGAGGGAAGTAGACTTTGGTGATGATTGATTGGTTCGAGACAAGCACGTTCGATGTGTCGGAAAGTGCTCCCGAGAAGAATTGCCAGAAAAGGAGGCCGGTGTAGACGAAAATCGGATAGGGAACGCCATCGGACGGCACCTGAGCGAGCTGGCCGAAGAAGACCGAGAAGACAATCATGGTGATGAACGGCTGGAGAATAGCCCAAAGAACGCCGATAAGCGTCTGTTTATAGCGCACTTTAAGGTCGCGCCAAGTGAAGAAATAGAGGAGTTCGCGGTAGCGCCAGAACTCTCTCAGATCGTCCCAGGAAAAAGTCTTTTTCGGGCGGATGATGGTTACGGGCTCAGTCATGCGATGCAGTCTATCATTTTTTGCGTATTATATATAATCACGGGCGGCCAAAAAACGTTACAAATCAGCCCTCGCCTGTGATATATTGACCCCATGACGCTTAACAATACGCTACGACGGATTATCATTGCCGGTGTTTTTTCGGTGTTTATTATCCCGTTCCTCGTCCCGAGCAACATGTTCTTCCCGTTCATCACGGGCAAGGGCTTCTTCTTTAGGACGATGGTTGAGATCATATTTGCAGCCTGGATCGTCCTTTCGCTTCGCGACGCTTCGGTCCGGCCCCGCAAATCTTGGATGCTCTGGGCATTCCTTGCGTTTGCCGTAATCATCGGCGTCGCTGATATCTTCGGAGTGAATCCGTGGAAGAGTTTCTGGTCCAACTTCGAGCGCATGGAAGGGTACATCACCACGCTCCATCTCCTAGCGTATTTCCTCGTGGCTTCATGCGTTCTCTCGACGGAAAAAGTATGGAAACGATTCCTTGAATGGTCGGTCTGGTCGAGCCTTCTCATGGCATTCTATGGCACGTTCCAGCTCGCCGGCCTCATCACCATCAACCAGGGCGGCGTGCGCGTCGACGGTACGTTCGGCAACGCAACGTATCTCGCCATATTCATGGTCTTCAACATTTTCTTCGCGCTCATCCTCATCAATCGCGACAAAGAAGTATGGAAGAAGGTTGTATATGGTGTGATCGCGTTTTATGATTTCATCATTCTCTATCACACGGCGACCCGTGGTTCGATCCTCGGTCTTCTCGGCGGATTGCTCCTTTCCGCAATGCTCATTGCTCTCTTCGATAAGAAAGAGCGCAAGCTTCGCATCGTTTTCGGCTCGATCGCGGGCGCGGTGGTTCTTCTTGTTCTCGGCTTCATCGGCGTGAAGAACGCCTCGTTCGTCCAGCATAGCCCGGTGCTTTCGCGCTTCGCCTCGATATCGTGGGCGGATACTCAGACCCAGGCTCGCGCTTATATCTGGCCGATGGCAATCGAAGGCTTTAAAGAGCGTCCAATACTCGGCTGGGGCCAGGAAAACTTCAATTACATCTTCAACAAGGACTATGATCCGCGCATGTTCTCCCAGGAACAATGGTTCGATCACGCCCACAACACGGTTCTTGATTGGCTCGTCACGGGCGGTATTCTCGGCCTCCTTGCGTACCTTTCGCTCTTTGTTGCCGCAGGGTATCTCCTTTGGAAGAAGTCATCTGACATGACGTTCACGGAGAAGGCCCTTTTCACCGGACTCGGTGCGGCCTATTTCTTCCACAACCTCTTCGTCTTCGACAACATCGTAAGTTACATCTTGTTTGTTTCGCTTCTCGCCTTTGTTCATTTCAAGTCAACGAGGCTTGAGAAGCCAATCGGCGGGGAATCCGACAACATGGAGGATGACGACACGAAGCTCGCCGGTCCGATCGCTCTTCTCGCTCTCATCTTCGTTATTTATTTCTTCAATTGGCGCGGCTATGCCACGAACGTCTATCTCATTGAAGCGCTTCGCACCTCGGCGACGCAGCAAGTAGATCCGCAGGCAGCACTTAATGCCTTCGATAAGGCGCTCTCGTACGATACGCTTGGTCGGCCTGAGCTCGTCGAGCGAATCGTCCAGGCGGTGCCTGCCATGAACGGCGCGAACGTGCCGATCGACATCCGCCAGAAGTTCCGCGATATTGCCACGAAGGCCGTCGAGGAACAGCTTGCGCGATTCCCGGGAGATGCTCGTTACGAAACCTTTGCCGGAACCTTCTACTCGTATTATGGCGAGAATGACAAGGCGGAAGAGCATTTCCTCAAGGCGGTGGAACTTTCTCCAAGGAAGCAGACCATTATGTTCCAGCTCGGCAGCTTCTATCTCACGACCAGACAGTTCGACAAGGGACTTGCCGTATTCAAGAAAGCCTACGATCTCGATCACGACTATACGGATGCTGCCAAATATTACGCCGTAGCTCTCGTCTATAACGGCAAAGATGCCGATGCCAAGGCGCTTCTTCAGTCGGCTAGTCTTGATACGTCGATGACTGATGACAACTTCCTGCGCGCCTTCATCGATCTCGGCAACTGGCCGCGCGTAATCGCTATCCTCAAGGCTCGCGCTGCGGCTAATCCGACGGATATGTCGACGCTCCAGAATCTTGCGGCCGCATACTACCAGTCAGGCGACAAACAAGGAGCGATTGCGACGGTTCGCCAGATGGAAGCGCTTGATCCGTCATTCAAAACGACGGGCGATCAGTACATCCAGGCTATCCAATCACGGTGATCATCAAGGAGAACGTCCCTCTCAAAGGGCATACGACATTTAAAATTGGCGGCCCCGCCCGGTACTTTGTCGCTCTTAAAAATGAAACCGAACTTTCGGAAGCACTCGGTTTTGCGCGGGAAAAGTCGCTTCCTGTATTCATTCTCGGTGGGGGATCGAACCTGGTTGTCTCCGATGCCGGTTTTGCCGGCCTTGTAATCAAGATGGAAATGGCCGGAGCCTCATGCGAGAAACAGGGTGATGATTTTATTGTGACTGCGTGGGCAGGAGAGAATTGGGATGTGCTTGTGGGGAAGACGGTCGAATGGGGCGCTTGGGGCCTTGAAAACCTTTCGGCCATTCCAGGCACGGTCGGCGCCGCGCCGGTTCAAAATATCGGCGCATACGGCACCGAAGTGAAAAATACGGTCGAATCGGTCCGCGCGGTCGACCGTGAGACCGGCGCGGCGCGCTCTTTTTCGAATGCTGAATGCCGTTTTGCGTATCGCGACAGCTGTTTCAAATCGCCGGAAGGTAAAAAGTGGATCATAGTTTCGGTCACGTTCCGCCTTTCCGCGATTCCAAAGCCGAATCTCTCATATCGCGATCTCAAGGAATACTTCGCCGGGAAATCCGATCCCACCCAATCTGAAATCCGCGATGCGGTGGCGAAAATTCGCGCCTCCAAATTTCCCGATCTTGCCGAATTCGGAACCGCCGGGTCATTTTGGAAGAATCCGATCATTTCGCGCGATGCATTTGAAGCGCTCCGCGCCCGCTATCCGGATATTCCATCGTTCCCAGCTCAAGCTCCCGCAGGTTCCCGCGAGGTCGCTGCTCATGAAGCGGAAGTAAAGATTCCGCTTGCCTG
The DNA here is from genome assembly GCA_035765615.1 of Minisyncoccota bacterium. Taxonomy (GTDB): domain Bacteria; phylum Patescibacteriota; class Minisyncoccia; order Phycocordibacterales; family UBA6065; genus UBA6065. The sequence continues at coordinate 3,639 of DASTXF010000047.1, forward strand.
GATTCTCGACAAAATCTGCGGGCTGAACGGTTACCGTTCGGGCCACGTAGGACTCTTTAAAAAGCAGCCGCTCGTTGTTGTTGCGGAAGAAGGCGCTACAGCGGAAGAGCTTGCCCGGTTCGAAACCGACATTCGATCCAAGGTGGAGACCGCGACGGGCATCAAGATCGAGCCGGAGGCGGTGTTCGTATAACCGCTATTTATCGATTTTATCTAGGATAAACAGGCCTTCTGTGATAAAATGACCGACCTATGGCTTCAATGTTCAGCAAGCTGTTCGGAGACCAAAATACCAAGGATTTAAAGCCGTTTCTCGCACTCGTGCCGAAGGTAAACTCCTTCGAGCCGGCCTTTTCGGCGCTTTCCGATGCCGATCTCAAGGGAAAAACCGCTGAGTTTAAAGAGCGCCTCGCAGGAGGCGAATCGCTTGATGATATTCTTCCGGAAGCCTTCGCAGCCGTCCGCGAAGCAGCCAAACGCACCCTCGGCCAGCGCCATTTCGATGTCCAGCTTGTCGGCGGAGCGATTCTTCACAAATCCGGCATAGCGGAAATGCGCACCGGCGAAGGTAAGACGCTCGTCGCAACTCTCCCGGCATATTTGAATGCTCTCACGGGCCATGGCGTCCATATCGTCACGGTAAACGACTACCTTTCAAGCCGCGACGCCTCGACCATGGGCCAGATCTACGATTTTCTTGGCCTTACCGTAGCTGTGATCAATCACGAGGCCTCGTACATCTATGACGCCAAGCATCGGATTGCCCCTGAAGAAGGTTCAGGAACGCAAGGCGATGAGGCAGACAAGAAGCGCGACGCAACGGGAGCCTTCCGCGTGGCGCACGAATTCCTCCGACCTTGTGCGCGCAGGGAAGCGTATGCGGCTGACATTACCTACGGAACCAATCAGGAGTTTGGTTTCGACTATCTTCGCGACAACCTCGAATACTCTCCGAACAATCTCCGTCAGCGCGAGTGGAATTACGCGATTGTTGACGAAGTGGACTCGATTCTCATTGATGAAGCGCGAACACCGCTCATCATTTCCGCCGCCACGGCCGAATCTGAAGATCTTTACCGCATGTTCGCCAAGATCGCAGAGAATCTCGTCGCGGAAACTGATTTCAAAGTGGATGAGAAGCGCAAAGCCGTGACTCTCACCGACGAAGGCATCACCAAAGCCGAGAAATCGCTTGGCATCG
>DASTXF010000048.1:0-2283 GCA_035765615.1 Minisyncoccota bacterium
GTCTCAGGCTCCTCGTTTGACAGGTATGAATTTCATTGTAGTTTGTGGAAAGGATGAACATACTCAAAAAAGCCAAAATCGATTGGATAAACCTGTTTCTGGTCGCTCTCGGCATGTTCGTGACGACCACGATATCCGGCCCTGAGGCGTTCTGGGTCGCCGGACTGCTGCTCGGTCTATTCGTAGGCGGCATCGTCGACTTCAAGAAGCAAGGTTCGCTCCTGGGGTCTACGGTAACTGCTGTTCTCGGAATGCTCCTCGCTGCATTTGCAGGCGCAATCATTCGCCGGGACGAGGGGGTAGCTCTGATTTACCGGACCTATGCTTCGGGAGCCTCGATCGGTTTTGCAATCGGCATGCTGCCGGTTATCGTTAAAGCCATCGTCTGGCGCTTCGTCTTCGAACGGCGGGCGGGCAATCCCAAAAACATGCCTTTTGTGGCATAAGACCTTCAAAGCGGGCCCAAAAGCCCGCTTTTTTGCTGAATTTGCAATATTTTGCCCGGTACTGTAGTATGGTCGCCACGAGAAGAAGCGACGCTTCTTTTTTAAATTATTAAGTAATTGAGAGCCTACGGAGCCTCACGCTCCGCGCTCGCGCACAACATGAAGAAATTCATACTTGGCACGAAAAAGGCCATGACTCAGGTCTTCGACGCAGACGGCCGCGCCTACCCGGCGACGGTCCTTTCGGCGGGCCCTGTCACGGTCACGCAGGTTAAGACGGTTGAAAAGGACGGCTATGCCGCTCTTCAGGTCGGTTTCGGTGATCAGAAAGAATCTCGCCTCTCGAAACCAGTAAAGGGACACCTTAAAGCATCCGCCGGAAGCTTCCGCCATCTCGGCGAATTCTGCGTATCTCCAGAAGAGATCGCGAAATTCAAAGTTGGCGACAAGATTGACCTTTCTACGTTCGCTGCAGGCGATTCTGTTACGGTTCGCTCGGAATCCAAAGGTAAGGGTTTCCAGGGTGCTGTTAAGCGCCACCATTTCAAGGGTGGTTCCCGCACGCACGGTCAGAAGCACTCCGAACGCGAAGTCGGTTCGATCAACGGCCGCGGCCGTGTCGGATCGGGACGCGTCAACAAGGGCAAGCGCATGCCAGGACGCATGGGTGGAGACATGGTCACCGTCAAAAATCTCAAGGTTCTCCAGGTTCGCCCGGAAACCAATGAACTCGTTATTCACGGCTCTCTTCCTGGTCGAAAGGGAGTTCTCGTATCGATCGTCGCCTAATACGTAACCAAGAATCCCATGACAACTGCAACTAAAACCAAGAAAACCGCTCCGAAGAAGGCGGCAGCTCCAAAAGAGAAGGCTCCAAAGGCAGCTCGCGGCTTCGAAGCGACTATTTATAGCAAAGACGGCAAATCCGCAGGCACGATCGCGCTTTCCGAAAAGGTATTCGGCCTTCCATGGAACTCTGACCTCGTTCATCAGGTCATGCACTCGATGATGTCGACTGCTCGCCAGCCGATCGCTCACACCAAGACCCGCGGCGAGGTTCGCGGTGGCGGTAAGAAGCCATGGCGCCAGAAGGGCACTGGTCGCGCTCGTCACGGTTCGACCCGTTCTCCGATCTGGGTCGGCGGTGGTGTCGCACATGGTCCAAGAAACGACAAGAACTACGATCGCAAAATCAACAAGACTATGAAGGCAAAGGCCTTCCTTACGGTTCTTTCGAGGAAATACAAGGACGGCGAAGTCATCTTCGTTGAAAGCTTCGGCATGACGGCTCCAAAGACTGCGGATGCAGCCAAGGCGCTCTCGAATCTTTCCAAGGCGGAAGGCTTTGCCAAGCTTTCGACTAAGCCTCGAAACGCAGCTTTCATCGCTCTTTCGAAGAAAGATGCAAACGTAGAAAGGAGCTTCAAGAATATCGGCTCGGTTACGGTCGACGAGATCCGAAACGTAAACCTTCTTGATCTTTTGAAGCACAGCTTCGTTGTGATCGAAAATCCAAAGGAGGCGCTCAAAGTTATCGAGAATAAGATCTAAAACCATGTCGCTTTTTAACACTCAAAAGAAAAAGGTAGGGAATGCGACTGCGGGCGAAACCAAGCTCTCGGCTGCGCCGCAGAAGCCTGTCGTCGCCGAAAAGAAGGCTGTCAAAGCAAGCACTGCTTCGAAGTCCGAAAAGCGCGCGGTTGCTGCTCAGGGCGTGTCGTTCCCAAAGGGTTCGGCCATCATCAAGCCTCGTATCACAGAAAAGGCAGGCCTCCTTTCCCAGTCGGGCGTATATACGTTCGATGTCCGCATCGACGCGAGCTCGCACGAAATCGCT
>DASTXF010000049.1:0-6411 GCA_035765615.1 Minisyncoccota bacterium
CGCGAATGAGCTCTCTCGCGTTCAGACCCTCTACAACTACCACGCTGGCTCAGTTCGAACGGGTCAGTATCATACTCAGGCAGGTACCATTGACGGATTCGACGCGGGCCCCGGCACGATCTCGTCGTACCATTCTGCGGATGAAAACAGGGATGGCATGATCTCACTTACCGAGCTTACCCGAGTAATCGAACTTTCGAATGCTTCGGGCGGCTACAAAGTCCAGCCAGGCACCGAAGACGGCTTCGCTCCTGTGACGAACTCTTCGGTCTCCGCAACCCTCGCTCTCTCTCAAAGTTCGTTTAGCTTTACAGCCACAGAAGGGGACACAGCGTACCAGAATCAGTCTCTTACCTTCAACAATACGGGAAGTTCTCCGATCTCGTACCGCATTGTCGTGAACAACCAGCCGTCATGGCTCAACACTTCGTACAATACAGCAACCCTTACATCGTACCCGGGTTCTCCGACGGGCATCGGTGCAAGTCTCAATCCGGCCGGTCTTTCCGCCGGAAGCTATAGCGCGACGATCCAGCTTGTAGGAAATTTCTCCGGTTCGCCGATCTCTATTCCGGTGAACGTTACGATCAAGCCATCTTCGACGCGAGTAGCAACCAATCCGACGATCACGGTTACTCGTTCGAACATTTCGTCGGGAGACACGGTGACATTCAGCTGGACCATGCCGGCAAACACTGTTTCTTCAAAGCTCTATATCTCGTGCCCTGGCGGTATGACGGTGAAATCCTATGACGACATGAGGAATACTATGTCGAGCGATCTCTGCAACACGTACCAGGACACGGGTGTGAACACGGTCGGAAACACCTACATATTCACCAATTCGAACTCGGCTCCGTCGACCGCGGTTCCTAATTTCTACGCTTATACGTCCGACAATCCGTATTACGGACGCGGCGTAAGCACGTCGGTGACAGTTCAGCCGCCTCAGGGTTCGCCAACGGTCACGTGTGCTTCCGGTTTTGCCATGAGCGCTTCGGGTGCGTGCGTCGCCACGACTCCCGCTCCGGCACCAACGCCTGTCACGGCCCCGGCAACGCCTCCGTCAATTTCTATTGTCGGATCGTCGGGCAGCCAGACGAGCAGCTCGGTTCTTAATGTGAACCAGGGCGATTCGTTCACGATTTCAGGTGCACCGAGCGGCCTCGACGGCCTCGCGTACGGAAGCGCGGCCGGACAGTATACGCGCGCATTCAACTTCGGCTCTCTCTTGAGCGGCGCTTGCAGCAACAATGATGCTTCGAATCAGAAGTGGGTCCTTACTTGTAGCGCCAATCAGACGGGCAATACGACCGTAAACGTCCAGATTTATAAGGATGGAGTAACGTATTCTTCGAATACGATTACGGTAAACGTTGCGCCTGCCGCAGCGACATGCACCGATTCGGATGGGGGAATCAATATTAACGTCGCCGGTCTCACTGATGGGCGAGTGAACGGTATTGGCACGTACTTCAACGACCAGTCGGTAAGCACGTATGGCGGCCAGTGTTCGGGTACTGATTGTACGTCGGTCGCTGAAGGTTATTGCGACAACGGCAAGGTGTCGAATTATCTCTACCTCTGTCCGTCGGGCTACTCTGTAAACGGAGCTTGCGCTCCGAAGCCGACGGTTGCTACAACTCCCGCACCGGCTCCTGCGCCTGCACCGGCCCCAACCACGGCTCCTGCCCCTACGCCAGGTCCGTCGACAACGTTTAGCATTTCTTCGAACTCAATAACGCTCGGTCAGTCGATCACACTTACCTCGACGACGAATTCGCCGTCGGGAACGCTGCAGAATGCGGCGATCGATCAGTCGTCTGACAATTCAAGCTGGAGTTCGGGTGCTCCGTGTGGGTACTGGAACAACACGACGGGGGAGAATTCTTCTCACACAATTTCCTGTTCATTTACTCCTTCGGCCGCGGGCACCTACTATTTCCGTTCCCGAGGATCGGATAGCAATGGCCTCTCAAGCTTCGTCAATCAGACCCTTACCGTAACTGCACCAGCCGCTTCATCGATTACGCCATCGGTTACGCCAAACAAAACGTCGATGTCGTCAGGAGACACAGTAACCCTCTCGTTCGTCATGCCGTCGAATACGGTGAATGAGAGGCTGTATCTCTCGTGCCCTGCGGGAGTGACGACCGGCAGCACGAACATCTGCAACCAGTGGACGGACTTGAATGCAAGCAAGAGCTTTGCCTTCCAGCTTGTGAATACGTCAGGGAGTTCGCAGAATGTCGTTCCGAACTTCTACTACTACACGTCGGATAATCCGAATTACGCAAACGGAGTGTCGACGCAGGTTACTGTCGGGTCCGCACCGACGAGCATGAACGCTGCATCGTCGAATCTCGGAAGCGCGGCAGTTGGTCTCGATCAGTTGATACGACTCCTTACAGCGCTTAAGTAAACAAAAGCCGCGCGGCCGGAAGGCCGCGCGGCTTTTCCTTGACTGAATCCCGAGACTAGCTAATCTTGTTCGGGAAAGCACCATGTCATCAAAACAACAGGCTCCCGAGACAGGCCTTATTGTCTCCATCCGCGACAGCTGGTTTCGTGTCATCGAATCCGATGGCGAACGGTTCATCCTCGAAATCTACAAGGGCCAGATTTTTCCGGCCACCACTGAAGAGATCGATGAAGCCATCGCCTCAAATGCCATTCCCGATTCATGGAGCAGCTTCGGCACGCTCTCCTTCGACGTGACACTGGACAGTTACACCTCGCTCGCTGGCGTTTCGAAACTTTCGCTCGAAGACGGCGTCTGGAAAAGGGCCGAGAAAGGCTCTGCCATCTACTCGCGGGGTATCGACGCCATCGTTTGCCGGTTCTTCGATTACCCGTTTCCGAAGGGAAGCGTCATCGACGTTGCGGCTCTCGTCGGGGCCGCGCCCGATGCGGCTCAAATTGCGGCTGCGGCCGATCCCGAAAAGAGCCGCTATCTGCTCAAATGGCTCGAATGGTGGCAGAAGAAGTCCGGAGTGTCGTTCTCGGGCGAACTGCCGTCCGAAACCTTCCTCCTGCAGAGGATCAAGGATTCGATCTCTTTGGCCGAAAAACGTGCCCGGAGAGGGGAGCTTGTGGGTGTTGCTCAGGAAACGGTACCTGTTTGACCGTTCTGAGATCAAACCATGTTCAAAGCCGCGGCGTATGCGCCGCGGCTTTTTCTTACCCGAAGGCGCTCGGTTTGACTTCCTTTTCGCCTCTGATATGATGTGGTTTACGCATTTTGCGCGCTTTTTTCAATTGCCGAACCTTACCGTTTCGTCTTTTGAGAAGAGATTATTAACTTAGAACATTCATTTCGTAAGCAATCCGGACCTGCCAATCTCGCGCGCGGATCTGGGTTGATTACCAAAGAAAACGTTATGGCAGAATTCACACGAACTAAGCCTCACGTCAACGTCGGCACCATCGGCCACGTCGACCACGGCAAGACGACCCTCACGACCGCGATCCTCGCGACTCAGGCTCGTGACGGCCTCGCTCACAACAAGGCGTACGCAGATATCGCGAAAGGCGGTACTGTTCGCGACGCGTCGAAAATCGTTACGATCTCGCTCGCTCACGTAGAGTACGAGTCTGACACGCGCCACTACGCGCACATCGACGCCCCAGGTCACGCTGACTATATTAAGAACATGATCACGGGCGCAGCCCAGATGGACGGCGCTATCCTCGTGGTATCGGCAATCGACGGTCCTATGCCTCAGACTCGCGAGCACATCCTTCTCGCAAAGCAGGTCGGCGTGCCTCGAATCGTCGTCTTCCTCAACAAGTGCGACGCTGTAGAAGACAAGGATCTCATCGACCTTGTCGAAGGCGAAGTACGCGATCTCCTTACCAAATACGGTTACGACGGCGCTACTACGCCTGTCATCCGCGGCTCGGCTCTCAAGGCTCTCGAAGCTAAGGACAACACCGACGAGTGGGCAAAGAAGATCAAGGAGCTCATGGCTACCCTCGACTCGTACATTCCTATGCCAGAGCGCGCTACGGACAAGCCATTCCTTATGCCGATCGAAGACATCTTCTCGATCGAAGGTCGTGGAACCGTGGTTACTGGCCGTATCGAACGCGGTCAGGTAAAGGTTGGTGACGAAGTTGAAATCGTCGGCATCAAACCTACGACGAAGTCGGTCATCACCGGTATCGAAATGTTCAACAAGCAGCTCCAGTCGGGTATGGCAGGCGACAACGCCGGCGTACTCCTTCGTGGCGTTGCTAAGGATGACGTTCACCGCGGCCAGGTTCTCGCTAAGCCAGGTTCTGTCACCCCTCACACGGATTTCGAGGCAGAAGTCCTCATCCTCAAGAAGGAAGAAGGCGGCCGCCACACTCCGTTCTTCAACGGTTATAAGCCTCAGTTCTACGTTCGTACGACTGACGTTACCGGCGAAGTTACCCTTAAGCCAGGCGTTGAAATGGTTATGCCAGGCGATACGGTTACCTTCACGGTCAAACTCCATGCTCCTATCGCCCTCGAGGCTCAGCAGCGCTTCGCTATTCGCGAAGGCGGCAAGACCGTCGGCGCAGGTGTCGTGACGAAGATCATTAAGTAACATGCCTACCGCTCCTAAAAAAGCAGCTCCAAAGAAGGCCGCTCCGAAGGCGGGAGAAGCCGGTCCACGTCTCCGCATCCGCGTCCGCGCATACGAGAACAAAATTCTCGATGCGTCGGTCAAGCAGATCATAGACACGGCCCTCCGCTATGACGTAGAGGTCCTCGGCCCGGTGCCGCTTCCTACGGAGATCAAGAAATATACGGTGAACCGCTCGTCGTTCGTATACAAGAATGCGCGAGAACAGTTCGAGATGCGAGTGCACAAGCGCCTCATCGATATCTTGAATCCGAACCAGAAGATCATCGAAGCCCTCACCAACCTCTCCCTTCCATCCGGCGTCAACATCGACGTCAAGATGATTTAAGAAAAAGCCCCGCTCTGCGGGGCTTTTTCTTGCTTGACTTTGCATCCGGCGAGAATATCCTGAATCGAGGAGACTCTTTTCATGAAACACGTTTACGAATTCTTCGCGGTCACGGTGAACGGATCGCTTTGCTTGGTGCGTTCGCCTTCTTCGGGACTTCCTTCCGTTACCAAAATCGACGGCAAGGATACGGACGAATTTCCCGTGGGCACTATGCTCCCGTGCGGCGGCATGGTTTCCATCGGAAAACAGATCATCACGTTTATTCCGGAGAAACATGGCCCGCTCAGCCCCCTCACAGGGATCGAGCGTGACCTTTCCATGGTGAACACTCGGTACTGGTGCGGCAATACGTCGGAGGTCGTCGGGCTATTCCTGAGCGAAGCCCGGGCGCGGCAATGTCTTACGGAAGGCGGCGACCTGCGTCCAGCTGACCCGCACTGGGCCAGAGAAACCCAAGAGGTTCTCGATGCCATCGGGGAAGACCACAGGCACTTCTCGATTCCGAGTTCCGACCGGCTTGCACTCCTATATCGGCCGAGTTCGATCGCGGTTTAATTACGAAAGCGCAGCATTGCTGCGCTTTTTGCTTTTATTGACAATAAATCATGTTTGTGGTATTACACATACCAATATGTCCTTCTTAATCGTCCTGTTGTATGCGGTGTGCGTGATTGCGGCCATTGTTGTCTTGTTTGCCACCGCGATCACCGATGGCCATCCTGAAGATCTGCTCGCTGACATACGGGATACTATTTTTCCGAAAGCCGAATGCCCGCGCTGCGGCGTGAAAACTCGCTATCGCCCTTGGAAAAAGAAGCAAAGGGGAGAAGAATACATCAACTGCAAGAACTGCGGTTGTCACGGGATCCGTGATGTGAGTTGGAGGATTCACGGTCCGACTGGATTCCTCGACCGCGTCGTGAGTAACTGGCGGGATAGGTATTCAGACGAGCCAATACACACGCTTGAACTTCAGTAATGCAAAGCGCGCTCCCGTGGGAGCGCGCTTTTTCTTGCCTGAATACCAGCCCTATTCGTTTACGGGCAGGTTGCCGAAGATATTGCTGCGGTCTCAGACTTCGATTCACCGGTCGAATCTACGCACCAGTAGGTCGAGGTTGATACGAGCTGTGCCGATACGGCCCATGCAGTCTGTGCTCCCGCCGGGCTTGCATAGCAAGAAACGGCAGGGGACGTGCTTGCGAGCTGTGCGATCTGAGCGGAAACGCGTGCGTCGCCGGCAAAAAGGGAATTTGCAGCTGCGCAGTCGCTCACGGCGCTCGAAGACGTGCCGTAATTGCCCCACGAATCAAACGCGAGTTCCGCCTGAGGCCTGATCGAAGCAAGCTGTTCCTTCACTGCCGCATCGGAGCCTCGGCTGCGCGCGGTGTTGAGCGACCCGGTCACGATCGCCGCCAGGATGCCGATGATGGCAATCACGACGAGGAGTTCGATGAGCGTGAAGCC
>DASTXF010000050.1:0-6772 GCA_035765615.1 Minisyncoccota bacterium
AAGAACCGAACCAGTGTTCCGCATGTTTATTGGATGCTTACGAGTCCCGTAGTCTGAATCGAAACGGTCTTCTTTTGCGAACCGGGAAGACCAGGGAGATACAGATCAATTGTACCAGACGCCGACGAATTGCCTGTCACGCGGGTAAACGTAAATGTCCAGATGGAAGAAGATGCGGCCACAGGATATGGAAAAGCGAAGGTTTCGTTTCCTGCCGTCGATGAAGCGAAAGATGAGCCTTTAAAGAGGATAAACTGATTCGCATCGACTTTTACGCCATATTGCGATGCCGACACCGACGCGAGCGTCCGAGCGCGGGCGTCACGGAGAGCCTCGGCAAGCGCAGTAGCCGAAGCCGCTAGGCTTTGAACGCGTGAAAAGTTCGAAAACGATTGAACTGCGAGGGCGAGGAGAAGGCCGAGAATACCCACGGAGATGATGAGCTCGACGAGGGTAAAGGCGCGTTTCCGTGTATTCATGCGATTACGAAATAGTACTCGAAAGCGAATAGATCGGCGTGATCATGGCAAGCGCAAAAAATCCGACGCCCGCGCCGATCACAACCATGAGGATCGGCTCGATAATGGTCGACATGTCCTTGGTCTTTTCATCGACTTCGTTCTCATAGAACGTCGCCACCTCAAGGAGAGTCTTCGAGAGCGTGCCCGTCTCCTCGCCGACGCCGATCATTTCCGATATGAAGGCCGGATATATGTCTTCGCGCGGCGCAAAGAGCGACTGGAGCGTCGCTCCTTTTTGGATGTCTTCGGCGGCCTGTTTGAGCATGGCGCGATAGTGAACGTTCTGAACCACATCGCCTGTGATGCGAAGCGCGCCCACAACATCAACTCCCGACGCAAGCATGGAGGAAAGCGTGCGGGCAGTGCGAGCAGTGTTTATTTCGACAGCGATCTTGCCCGTGATCGGAAGTTTCAGAATGAGTTTGTGAATCGCCTTTTTGCCGGGAGCCGTCTTTGCGCTGGCAACGAGAGCGATAGCGAGAATGATCACTATTATAAGCATTACGAACCAGTGAGCGCCAAGGAAGTTACTCGTCCCAATGATGACGCGCGTCGGAAGCGGAAGCTGGGTATTGAATGATGCAAACGTTGCCGTAAGCTTCGGCACCACGAATATGAACATCATCACGCCGATAAGGACCATCACGGAAAGAATGATGATCGGATATATCATGGCGCCGCGGACCTTTTTCTGGAGATTGTGGGATTTTTCGAGCTGGTCAGCCACGATGGAGAGCGACTGGGCAAGCGATCCTGATTCTTCGCCTACTGCCACCATCGACGTGAGGAATGGCGGGAAGACTTTCGGGAACGCGGCAAGCGCTTGAGAGAAACTCGATCCTTTTGAAAGCGAATCCTGAAGAGCCGAGAAAATCTCGACCCACTGCTTCTTATTCATCTGGCGGGAAAGGACCGAAAGGGCACGAGAAAGCGGCAAGCCAGCGCGTATCATTGCTCCGAGATTCTTAGCGAACATGATGCGGTCGTCCTGCTTCACGCCGCCAATCTTGATGTTGGCGAGCCGCTTCCAAAGACTCGGCTTCGTTCCGTTTTCGTTTACGGAAAGCACGGTCTCTCCCCTACCATGGAGTTCCTTATAGAGAGCAAACTTGTCGGCGGCCTCAAACGTGCCGTCGTAATGCGTTCCGTCTTTGCGCGCCGCTGTATACGAAAAAAGCATAATGCTTCTTTATTGTAGCATTTACTCCGAAACCACTCGAAGCACTTCCTCGATGGTGGTAAGGCCTTGGGCCGCGGTGAATATGCCATCCTCGAGCATGGTTACCATGCCCTCTTTCTTGGCCTGATTCTCTATGTCTGCAGAAGTAGCGTTTTTCATGACGAGTTCTTTGACAGCTGGAGACATCTTGAGCACTTCGTGAATACCGACGCGGCCCTTGTAACCATCGTTGTCGCCCGATGCTTTCGGCGAACCAAACATGACTTTGTCCCAGCCATCATTCGGACCGATAACCTTCTCTGCACGAAGAAGCATAAGCATGCGATCGAGATCGACGACTTTTCCAAGCGCGGCAAGCTCCGCCTTCGAAAGCGGCTTGAGTTCCTTGTTGTCGGCGAGCCTTCGGACAAGACGCTGTCCGATCACAACGGCGAGCGTCGAGGCAAGGAGGAATGGCTCGATTTTCATATCCATAAGGCGCGGGATGGCGCCCGCGGCGGAATTGGTATGGAGAGTCGAGAGCACGAGATGGCCAGTAAGAGCGGCGTTTACGGCAAGCGAAGCCGTCTCATTGTCGCGAATTTCACCGACCATGATGATGTCTGGATCCTGACGGACAAGGCTTCGAAGACCGCTCGCGAACGAGAAGCCAATGTCAGGACGGACCTGCGTCTGATTAACGCGGGGCATCTGGTATTCAACCGGGTCTTCGACAGTAGCGATATTTACGTCGGGCGTATTCAAAATGTCGAGCACCGTATAAAGCGTCGTCGACTTTCCTGATCCCGTCGGACCGGTAGCGAGAATCATGCCTGTAGCCAGTTTTGTCGCGGCGTGGATACGTTCAAGCGCCTCGCCATGGAATCCGAGGTGTTCGAGCGTGAAGCCTGACACGCTTTCGCGGAGGAGTCGCATCACGGTCTTCTCTCCATAAAACGTCGGCATGATCGAGACGCGAAGCGAAACTTTTTCGCCGTTCATCTCAACCTTGAATCGACCGTCCTGCGGCAGACGCTTTTCATCGAGCTTGAGGTTCGAGAGAACCTTGATGCGAGCGGTGATGGACATTTCTGCTTCCTTCGGCAAAACCATGGCGTCATGGAGAAGACCATCGATACGGTAGCGGACGAGAAGCTCCTTCTCCATCGGCTCAATGTGAATGTCGGATGCGCCCTGGATGATGGCGTGCTTCAAAAGTGTGTCGACGATGCGAATGACGGGCAGGTCTTCAGCGAGCTTCTTCAGGTCTTTCGGATCGCCCTTTTCATTACCGATCTCTTCTGAGAGCGCCTTGAGGGTGGCGGTTTCCTGCTTGATAAGATCACCGAATTCAGCCTTGAGACTCTTCTGGTACTGAAGGAGCACCGACTTGATCGAATCGCTGTCCGTGAGGCGGGGCAATATCTTGAGGCCCACCTTCTTCTTTACGAAATCAATTGCGTGAAGATCGTCCGTATCAAGCATGGCGACCTCGAGCGTGTCAGGCGTTTTCTTGAAAGCAACGATGTTGTGGTTTCGCGCGATCGGCTCAGGAACGAGAGTGAGGACGTCGAAATCGATTTTTTGATCCTTGAGATCGACGAACGGAATACCGAGGATGTATGCCTGCGTCTTTCGAAGGTCATCCTCGGAAAGCTTGCCGCGATTCACCAATATCTCGCCGAGCGTAGTTTTTTTGGCTTTTGCTTCTGCCTGTGCATCAGCAACGTCCTTCTTCGAGACAAGTCCCGAGTCGGCGATGAAATTCTTAAGCTGGTTCTCTTCGATGTACATGGGAATGCACTAAGTATACCAATGAAAAAGCCGCCCGGGGAGGGCGGCTTTTTGACAACGATTAGAGAGAGTCGATCGCGGCCTTGATATTGCTGTAAGGCTGCGCTCCAACGATAAGCTTCGAGCCGTTCTTCGAACCAATAACGAAGCCAGGAGTTCCCTGAACACCGAAGGCCTGGCCTTCTGCCTTGTCTGCGTCAATTTGCTTCTGATAGCGGGCCGCATTTGCCTTGAGGAGGGTCTGCACCTTGGCCGCGCCGCTTGCTCCGAGGACTTTGGTCGTCACCTGATTAATCAGAGCATCCGTGGCCCAACCCGAACCTTCCTGGCCCTGCGCCTGGAACATTGCGTCATGCCATGCAAGGAACTGCTGTGGAGCAGCTTCCCAAACCGCGCGAGCAGTCAGAGCAAGCTTAGTCGAATCCGGACCGAGGAATGCGAAGTCTTTGAACACGATCCTCACCTTGCCCAAGTTTACGTAGTCGGAAATGATTGAAGGCATCGTCTGAAGTTCATTCTGCTTGCAGAATGGGCATTGATAGTCATACCAATAGGCAATAGTGATCTTTGCTGCAGGATTGCCGATCATCGCCTCCCCCGAAGTGACGAGCTTGCTGATGTCCGACTGAGCTGCAGGGGCCGGCTGAGACGGCTGCTGCTGGCCATTGGCCGCCTGCGCTGCTCCGGCGGCGACTGGAACCGCTTGGGTTCGCGGCGAAGCGGACCACGCAATCGAACCGGCGATAATGATCGAGCCGAGGAGGATCGACGCGGCGATGCTCAGGCTCGATTCGTGCAAGGTTTTGTGATTCATGTTCATTTTCTTTTGGTAAGTCTCATTATTTTATCCCATATATGAGAAGTCGCAAAACCTCAGAAACCTGTAAAAAAACCGCGGCCCACTGGCCGCGGTTTTTCTTGCTATCTGTAGACGACGACGGCGAGCGCGGTACCGTCCGTTCCGCAGAGTAGGTCGGCTTTTTCGCCTTGTCCCATATTTTGAGAAGCATCACCGAGCGTCCAAAGGGTAATTCCTGACGGGAGAGCGGAAATATCGTAACTCTTAGTCACTCCGGCCCTGTCCTGAATCTTCACGGCACCGTTATCTGCAGAGATAACTTCTCCAATAGAGACATTCCCCGGCTTCGGCGCGGATGATTTGAGGAATGAAGCGAGGGTTACGCCGCGGACAGTGAGCGCTGAGAGCGGCTTCGACGTCTTCGGATCAAGAACAACGACCATTACATCGCCCTTCTTGACGATGCTCGGATTGGTAAAGACCGTACGGTAATTAGTCGTCGATCCGAGGGTGCAGCCGAGGCTCTCATCCCCGCTCTTCACGGTGATTTTCGAGGCGCTCGCACTCGCGATCAAGCCGGATATGAGCTGCCGGCCTGCGGCATCGGTCGATATCGCCTTTGCGCCCGAGGCCGGCACGGGCGATGAAGCGGTCGTTTGCGGAGCCGTCGTCACCTCCTTGGATTTCGTCCCGGTGTTCGCATGACCGGCGAAGTAGACAACCGCGCCTATGATGGCTATCGCTACCACCAACCCGATTCCCACTCCCTGCTTGCTCATATTTTTTTTCATACCCTTTTAATAATTGAAGCCCCGATACGAATTAGCTTTTAATAGACATATCGACACGTTGCATTGCAGACGTTTTGCTGCGTCGGTTGCGCACCACAATAACTTGGGTCAACTGCTGCCCCATCGGTACTTCGAACGCATGTGTACGACATATCGTAGTACTGATACCAAATATCCATATTCGGCCCGCACGAACTGCCATCGTCATACCACGTCGGATTACACGACGTCGGAGTAGCCTGCCACGAGAACGTACACGAGTTTGCTGGCGGGTTACATGTTGATGCCGAGCACTGATTGGCACAGTTGAGGGTGCCGGTGCATGTCTGGGTCTCGCCACATGCGTTCTGGCCCGATGTCGATGAACATGACTGACCATAGTAAGAAGGATCCTGAGCCTGGCAGACGCCATAGCCGTTCGTGGTTCCATAAATACAGCCACCTGGAGACGACCAGCAATACGTCGGAGCCTGAACCGCAGAGCCGTCGCTATTCACGCAGCCGGTGCAGCCATACGTTCCGTAATTGCAGCCCGCACCGTTACAGACCGAGCATGACTGGCCGTAGTTCGATGGGCTTGGCGCGGCTCC
The DNA here is from genome assembly GCA_035765615.1 of Minisyncoccota bacterium. GTDB lineage: Bacteria > Patescibacteriota > Minisyncoccia > Phycocordibacterales > UBA6065 > UBA6065. The sequence goes on from DASTXF010000050.1 coordinate 5,655, forward strand.
GCATTGGCCGTAACTATTCGTAAGGCCGAAATTACATGCGCCCGGAGACGACCAGCAAGTAAACGGACCCTGAACCGATGAACCATCAGGATTCACGCAGCTTTGGCTGCAGTTATATGTGCCGTAGTTACAACCCATGCCGGTGCAAGCCGAACATGACTGGCCGTAATACGAAGGATTGGAGGGTGTAGAAGCGCTGCAAGAACCGCTACAGGTGATTGAGCCGTTAGAAGTCTGACCGCACGAATTCGCTGACGACGTGCAGCCTTGACCATAATTCGGTGGAACGTAAGGCGACGACGCATTGCATGATCCGCTGCAATCAATAGTTCCATAGTTTGTGCCGCAAACGTTTGAATTCGAGCACGACTGGCCGTAGTTCGGTGGAACATAAGGCGTAGAAGCATTACACGATCCGTCGCATTGATACGTTCCGTAGTTCGTACCACACGAGTTCGAATTCGAACACGATTGGCCCTGGTACGAGACGCAGCACGATTGGGTATTACACGATTGCGATGTTGAAGGCTTTGTACCCGTACAGAAAGAATCCGCGACCGTTGTTCCATCGCTTCTCTGGCACCAGACGCTCCTTGATTGAGTGCCGCCGCCGCAGCTTACGCTGCAGCTTCCCCACGACCCGGTCTGCCACGAATAGGTGTAGCAGACGCCGACCGTCACGCCTGAACCCGGGTTATTCTGAAACGCCGTCCATTCAGCCGAAGTGTTCGTCGGAACGAAGAGGCTCTTCGTATTGCTGTTTGTTACATTCTTGCAAACGCTCCATTCGGTGATCTGAAGCGAGCTGTTCGCTGAAATGGTGTAGCTTGATGCGGCAGATGCGGTAAAGGGAATAAACGAAGCGAAAGCGAAGATGATCGCCAACCCTACATTGATTCCTTTTTTGATTGCACTCATCATTTATTTCTCATCATCTATTTATTGGCTTGAAGCGCTGCGACTTCTGCCTTGAGAGTATCGATTTCCTTCTGCTGCTCCTTAACCGCTTCGATAAGAGGACCGACGAGGTTTGCGTACTCAACCGACTTGAGACCCGTTTGCTTGTTGGTATTCACAAGTTCTGGATAGACCTTCTCGACATCCTGAGCAATAAGACC
>DASTXF010000051.1:0-6156 GCA_035765615.1 Minisyncoccota bacterium
CGGGCTTTCCTCGTTCTTCGCCTCGATCACTCAGACGAACAGCAAGTTCCTGATTTACGCCCTGTCTTCGCCCTTGTACAACGTCGGTATCATCATTGGCATCCTGTTCTTCTTGCCGTTTGGCGGCGTGGCAGGGCTCGCCTGGGGCGTAGCTCTCGGAGCGCTTCTCTTCTCGCTTGCCCAGGTTCCGGTGGTGATACGCGATGGCCTTCTGCCGCGGCTCTCGTTCCATTTCGAATGGACCAAGGTCAAACGCGTCGTTCTCCTGTCGATTCCTCGAACCGTGACGCTCTCATCGCAGCAGCTTACCGAGCTTGGCCTCGTGTCGTTCGCGTCGTTTCTCGGCGCAGGATCGATCTCGATCTTCAACTTTGCCTTCAATCTCCAGTCGGTCCCGCTTTCCGTCGTCGGGGCAAGCTATTCTTCGGCGGCGTATCCGGTCCTTGCAAAACTCATCGCCGGAAACGAACGGGAAGCATTCGTCGGGAAAATGATCGCGGCGGCCAAACACGTTGTCTTCTGGTCCATGCCGATCACGATCCTCTTCATTGTGCTCCGCGCTCAGATCGTCCGCGTCATTCTCGGATCAGGCCTCTTCACCTGGGGCGATACCAGGCTTACTGCTGCGGCGCTTGCTCTCTTCGTTATCTCGTCCTTCGGCCAGAGCCTCATGCTTCTCTTCGTCCGCGCCTTCTATGCGGAAGGGAAGACATGGAAGCCGCTCCTCATCAACATCCTCTCGACCGGAGCGACCGTGGTCTTTGGCGCCCTCTTCGTGAAGGCATTCCATTCTTGGCCGTTCTTCGCGAGCTTCACTGATGCCATCATGAAAACATCAGGGGCGGGCGATTCGTCGGTACTCATGCTTCCGTTCGCCTTTACTCTTGGTGCGCTTCTGAATCTCTACCTCCATTGGCGATCGTTCTCGCGGGAATTCCCGGGCTTTAGCTCGCCTGTGCTCGCAAGCGGTTTCCATTCGTTCGGCGCATCTGTTATTGGCGGTTATGCTGCGTATCTTGCACTTCGCCCGTTTGGGGCGCTCTTCGGCCTCACGACGGTTCTCGGCGTCTTCCTTCAAGGATTCTGTGCAGGTATCGTAGGTATTGCCGTCATCGTCATCGTGCTCAAGCTTCTCAGGTCTCCGGAGATGAAGGATGTCCATGACGCCCTTGTGAGCAAGGTTTGGAAAGTCGATCGATCATCTCTCGACAAATTGCCTTCATAAGATAAGGCAATTTCGTGCGCTTTTAGCGGAATTGTGTTATTTTATGCGGGCTTATGGAAATCTCCCGGATACGAAATTTCAGCATCATAGCCCACATAGACCACGGCAAGTCGACGCTTGCCGATCGTTTGCTTGAAATCACGGGTACGATCGAAAAGCGCAAAATGCAGGAACAGGTGCTCGATTCCATGGAACTCGAGCGCGAGCGTGGCATCACGATCAAGATGCAGCCGGTTCGCATGCGCTATTCCGTCGATGGTGCGGAATACGTCATGAACCTCATCGATACGCCGGGGCACATCGACTTCTCATACGAAGTCTCCCGCGCGCTCAAAGCCGTAGAAGGTTCGATCCTTCTCGTCGACGCGACCCAGGGCGTTCAGGCTCAGACGCTCACGACGCTCAATATGGCCCGGGAGACCGGCCTTGTGATCATTCCCGTTGTTTCGAAAATCGACTCGCCGCTTGCCCGCACTGAGGAAGTAAAGGTTGAAATCGCCCAGCTCCTCGATGTGCCGATTGAATCAATCCTCGGGGTATCAGGAAAGACAGGGGAAGGTGTGCCGGAACTTCTTCGCGAAGTCGTCTGTCGCATACCGGCACCACATACGGAAACCGAAATCGATGCCAAGGATTTCCGCTCGCTTGTCTTCGATTTTCAGTACTCAAACCATCGCGGCGTGACGGTCTACGCCCGCGTCATGGACGGATCGGTCAAAAAGGGTGATTCGCTCATATTCCGGGTCGCAAATGCCACATTCCAGGCAAACGAAGTCGGAATCTTTTCACCCGACGAAACGCCAAAAGAATCGCTCTCTGCGGGAGAGATTGGTTATATCGTAACGGGCGTCAAAGAACCGGGTATCGCATCGGTGGGTGACACGATCACCGCCGTCCGCTCGGCGCTCGCGCCCCTCGCGGGCTATATGCGCCCGTCGCCCGTGGTGTGGGCCTCGATTTATCCTGAAAGCCAAGATGACCTTACGCTTCTTCGCCAGGCTCTCGGAAGGCTTTCTCTTTCCGACTCGGCCTTTACCTATGAAGAAGAAGCCTCTGGCACCCTCGGACGCGGCTTCCGCTGCGGCTTTCTCGGCATGCTTCACCTTGAAATCATTACCGAGCGCTTGCGCCGCGAATTCAATTTGAACCTTGTCGTCACCACGCCGTCGATCACCTATGAGGTGACGTTCAAAAATGGCAAAAAGGACATTGTCTATTCGCCGCCTCTTTTTCCGGATGAGGGGGAAATCGCCAAAATCGAAGAGCCGTGGGTGGAGCTCAAGATCATTACGCCGAATGAGTACATTGGAGCGCTTACTCAAGTTATATTCGAGCACGAAGGATCGGCCGACCATATGGACACCTGGGGCGCCGGGCACATGAATAGGACCGTCGTTACCGTGAACATGCCGCTTCGCGAACTTATGAGGAATTTCTTCGATAACGTAAAGTCCGTGACATCGGGCTATGCTTCGATTTCCTACCGCCAGACCGGCATGAAGGAAGCCGACGTGCAGCGACTCGACATCCTTATCGGCGAGGAGCCAGTGCCGGCATTTACGCGCGTCGTAGCGCGCCACAAGGCCTATGACGAAGCCGAAAAAGCCGTTGAGAAACTAGAAAAAATCCTGCCAAAACAGCTTTTCGTCACCAAGATCCAAGGCAAGGCCGGCGGCCGCATCCTTGCGTCGCGTACTCTTGCTGCGCTGAAGCGTACCGTGACCGCGCACCTTTCTGGTGGCGATATTAGCCGCAAGAAAAAACTCTGGGAGCAACAGAAGGAAGGCAAGAAGCGCCTCCTCGAGCGCGGCCAGGGAAATATCAATATTCCGCAGGAAGTTTTCGTGAAAATGATGCGGATGGGGGAATAGATTGACTTCGGGTTCCCAAGAGAGTAGTTTTCAACCCGAACTGATCTATCCAATGAATACTGCTACAACCGCGATTCGCGACCCATTCGCGAAGACGCTTGCCATGCTCGACGAACGGCAGAAGAATCATGAGCACCAGCTCAGGCTCATCGCCTTGGCGCGCGTGGCCCTTGCCGCCAATCGGCCTCTCGAGTACCAGGTCCACGTCCAACAAAGTTCGCCTGACAATCGGGCCATCATGGTTCAAGGCAAGGACCTCACGGAACTCTTCGGTCGCGTCGACGCGATTCAAGAGCTGTACAGGGATTCCCGCACTGGCCGCGAAGTGTATGTTCTCTACGGCGGCAATCGCATCGCGATTTCCCCGGAAGACGTGAAGTTCATGGCCGAAGGGCTCGGAATCACCGGCTGCCGGTTTTTCCTGGACTCCCGGGTTGCCGACAAGTTTCTTCCCATGGTTTTCGGGCCGGGTGATGAAATGCCGAGCGGCTGGTACGCCTCGCGCGAGACGCCGTTTCCGCGGACGGTAGCCGTCGCCGCGGACGCCTGACCCGTCTCAGATCGCCCATAGTGGCAAACGAAAGCCCCGTGAGAACGGGGCTTTTTCTTATCGGTAGAGGGAGGGGAGGTAGAGAGCTATCATCGAGATGACGATAAGCACGACCACGATCCCCCAGGCGATATTGAGCCTTTTTCGGTGCTTTGGATTGATTAACATGTTATAAAGTATATCATCATGAGGGAATTTCAGGAACGGCGGCGCATAAAACGGTTTCTCCACTCTCGCTACGCAATTGCAGTCCTTGCGATCGTCGTTCTCGTGCTTGTACGAGGCGTTTGGAACGTATATGGAAAATACGAGAAGAGCAAGGAGATCGCCGATCGTATGCAGTCCGACCTTTCATCACTCCAGTCGCGCGAATCATCTCTTTCAAAACAAATCGACGCTCTTTCGACGCCCGAAGGCAAGGAACGGGAAATTCGTGACAGGTTCGGCGTCGTGAAAGACGGGGAAAAAATGGTGATCCTTGTCGATGATTCGACAACGTCGACACAGACGGCTGCGGCGGCGAATACGGGGTTCTGGTCGCGGTTTCTCGGGTTTTTTGGCTTCTAGATCGCGAGATTAGTTTAGTGGTAGAACGGGTGCTTCCCAAGCATCGGGCGCGAGTTCGATTCTCGCATCTCGCACAGTTTCATGGGGAATATGCAGTGATACAATAAAGGCATGAAAAAGAATATAAGCCTTATTGTTGCGATTGCGCTTCCGCTCATATTTCTCGCGGCAGTGGCGATCGCAGTTCTTGTGCCGGCTGCTTCGGTGCACCCGACATACAGTTTTATTTACACGAGCGATCCTTCGTATTACGGCTATTACGGGGCGTATCGGAGCACGTATATTGTGAATAATGGATCAATCGCACTCCAGTCGCTACCGACGCAGCCGAATATGCAGTACCGCGACGAAGCGCCGCCGATCTATCTTTACGACGTGAAGACCGACACCACGCATGTCCTGACGCTCGATCAGGCTCACGCGTACTCAGTTGATCCTGGCCCGTCATCTCCTGATGGCTATATCGTGCAGTATGAGTACGGCAATAACGGCATATTCGATCTCTTTGGAGCGAGGAGTGATTCGAATGGCTATTTTATCGAAAAGGGAAGCGCTAAAAAGAAGCTCCCTGGACTTGCTGAGTCAAATGGTTATTCATACAACGGAAGCTTTAAGCTTTTGGGCTGGATAAAATAAAACATATGGATAAGGAACGAACACTCTCATTTATTCGCGAGCAGATGGCTTCAGGAATGATTACTCCTGAAGATCTCGCGAACATATCGAAACCCGCGACTGTTCACGAAGCTGACGCTCCGTCTCGGAACGTCACGCGCGTTCTTTACGGCATCGGAGCGGTAATTGCCGTCATTGGCGTTTCTATTCTCCTTGCCGAGCACTGGGACGAGATCGGTTTCCTCGGACGAGTGGTGCCGACGCTCGGAATTGCGGTCGCGACATTCGTTGCGGGTATTTTGTTCAAGAACTCGCAGCAGAAGCCACTCTCGGAAGCTATGCTTGGCATCTCGGCAATCCTCGCGCCGCTTGGGTCGTACGTTTTTCTTCATGAAATTGGAATAACCCTCGATTGGGCGGTGCAGCTGTGTCTCGCGCTCGTATGGGCCGTGCTTTTCGCAGGGGCGACCTGGCTTACCCGAAGAAGCGCGCCTGTCCTTGCGACTGTCGGTTTTGCGACGTGGGCATATTACGCTTTCCTTCTTCATATTGTCGACGTGGCGTATGGAGGAGACGACTTCATAAAATGGGCAACCATAGTTCTCGGTATTGCCTATATTCTTATTGCGTATGGATACGCATCGATTGCCGGTGATCCTGAAGAGACTCGCGAAAAACAGTCGGTTCGCGGCATTCTCTATGACTTTGGAACGCTCGCAATCCTCGGTGCAGGGATCGATCTTGGGGGCGTGTTCGATCTTTTCTACGTATTGCCGGTCTTTGCTGGTTTCTATGGAAGCGTATATCTGAAGAGCAGGGGAATGCTCATTCTTTCGGCGCTTTTCCTTGTGGCGTATATCATAAAGCTCACGTCGAAGTATTTCGTTGATTCAGTGGGCTGGCCGGTAGCCCTTATTGTGATTGGTTTTCTGGTTATTGCCGTAGGCTATCTCACGTTCTATTTGAACAGGAAGTACATTGTCAGGAGCTAGTCGTGCCAAGCCTCCAATTCCGTTGCATAATTACCAATGCACTATTGCGAGGAGTATAATATGGCTATGAAAAAAGTAGAGATATATTCGACGCCGGTCTGCACATACTGTGCGGCAGCCAAGGATTTCTTCAAGAAAAATAACGTTCCGTACACGGATTACAACGTAGCGGCTGACCAAGGGAAGCGCGCTGAAATGCTCGAGAAGAGCGGTCAGATGGGCGTACCTGTAATCGACATTGGCGGAGACATTGTTGTGGGTTATGACGAGAAGGTCCTCCGACAGCTTCTCGAGATCAAATAAATTCAAAAATAAGGAAAGCCGCGCGACCTTTGG
>DASTXF010000052.1:0-6168 GCA_035765615.1 Minisyncoccota bacterium
CCCGCCTCGTATATTTCCTGAGGCAGGATCGGCGCGATCGACGCTTGTGATTCCTTCTTTTTAAGAAAATCGAATAGTCCCATATGTTTAGTTTAGCGGAATCGGCTTCTCTGTGTCTCCCGGGTTGAAGATCTTGTAGAAAAGTTCGACGATCTCTTCCGTGCCGAGCTCGACAGTGCGGATGCCGCAGCGCACGAGGCCCTGAGTCACGACGGAAACGCGCTGTTCAAGCTGGCTTCGGCGTTCCTCGAACTCGGCGATCTTCTTTTCCGCGCTCTCCCCCGCCGTCTTTTTCGGTCCGAGAATACCCGTGAGCTTGCCGGTATTGATAGCTGCCGGAGAGAACGGGACGACGACGAAGAACGTCTTCGTCATGATGTTCGAATTTTCAGTGAAATTCTTGATGAATTCAATGTATTCGCGCGTCTGTATTTTGAGGAGATCACCCACTTGTTCCTTAAGTCTATTTTCAAGGAGAGCGATGTAAGGGCGGATATCGAGTTTTCTTGACTGGATGAAAATTTGTACCGAAAAATCGAGCGAGTTTAAGAAATTCTGGAATTGAAGGATGATTGATTGCTGCTCGTCGGCTGATTTAAGGGCGAAGTTAAGCGAAGACGCCATAATGATGGCCCGAAGAGAATCATCTTTGAGGATGATGACGCCCTGGCGTATCTCCTTGATCGGTACGAAATCCTGGGTTGTCTTTGCGTTTACAGCCATTGGGTCAGTATATCATTAGAAGTTACTCCTCCCTTTTGAGTTCTGGGCGGGATTCTGGCTCTGGCGGATATCGAGCGACCAGGTAAGGTCTTTGAGTTTCGAGTCGGAAAGCTTCGGTACATAGAAATCAGGTGCGGCAGCCGCAGCCTCGTTCGTTTTTTGGGCGACGATCGGTTTGTCGACTTTCTTCCAGATATAGAGCTTGTTGCCAAAGTAATAATTGAACGCGGCCTCGACAACACTTATGAATGGCTTGTTGTTTACTTTGTAGAATGCGAGAGCGAGCGTAAATCCAATGACAGGCAGAATGAGGAGCCCCGAGAAAATGATGCTTTTGACGAATGTGTAGATGATGAAGGAAAGGCCAGCTCCGCCGAGAAGGTAGATAAATTGCTTTATGGTGAGAGGTCCGAAGATTTTATCTTCGACTTCGATGAATTGAGGGACCTGAAATCGCATAATGTACGGTCATATTATAACGCAAAAGCGCCCTCGGAACATTCCGGGAGCGCTTTTGATTATTCGATTGGTTCGCGATACGGGTCGACGGAGTATTTCTTTTGGGCTGGAGCGGGAGCTGGGGCCGGATTAGGAGTTGGAACGGCTTTCTGTGTTGGCATTGCTACGGATTCTGTGAGTTTTCCGGCGACGAATTCCTTCGAAACGGGGTCTTTGGCGGGTTCGGGGAATACTTGGCGAGGAATTGCGGGTCCAGGTAGGGTCTGGTCGGCGGCTGAAATTGGGTGGACAGTCGGGGTTGGGTTTTCTATTTCAGCCAAGATGTCTTCTTTTGCGGGAACTTCTGGCATTGAGACTTCTGCAGGGGTTGGAGGAGCGACTTCGGGTGTAGGGGCTGCGACGGGCGCCGGATTGTTTGTTTTCATTTCCCCTGGCTCCCCCATTTTCTCGCGAATCTTGAGAAAGATCGTCCGATTCACATCGTCCCCGATTTTTTGAGCCGCGGCGCTCCCTATGCCAAGGCTTTTGGTTATGTTGTCGATGAAGTTTGCAACCGGTTTTAATCCACAAACCGCAAGGAATATTTCGTCATCAAGAATGCCGATCTTGTCGATGAGGAGGCCGTTGTCTTTACCGATCTGGTTAAGCTGCGTACTGAATTCGTCCGAGTAAACAAATTCTCGTGCCGCTTCAGGCAGTGCTTGAATGGCTTCTTTACGCTGGTCTCGAGTAAATTCCATAGGTGATGAATGTTAGAATGCTGATCCTCGGCCGCCGTTCATCCAATCGGCAACCTTCTGGTAATTGCCGCCACTTGCCGCAGCCATTCCAGAAACATATGTCCTGATAAGTCCGCGGGTCGCGTCGTCTTCGTCGTTCTGGATCATCTTTTCGAATACATCGGTATTGCCACGCGAGACGATTGCGTCGATAGCGCGCATGTTGACCCCGGCGCCGTCTTTGAAGAACTTTTCGCCGAGCTTCGAAATTTCGTGCGCCTTCATCTTGGACACAGAAGCCTTGATAGCATTGGCGTCTCCCTTTTGTGCGGTAGTGTACACGCTTGAGTAGCGAGCTTCTCGCATCTTCTCTTTCGTTGCTCCGACAATATTCTTGCTCTTTGTCAGGCTGTTGAACTTGTCGTAATCCATGTTGTCTGGATTGACGAATGCAGGATCAGCGAGGATCTCCGGAGGAAGATTCTTGAGCTCTTCATCCGAATGATTCTTGATTGCAGCCTTAACATTACCGCTGTTTTTGACCGCGTCGGTGACATCAGAGAGTCGTGCGCCCCAAATCTTGGTCTTTGCGGCATCTGTTTCGGCTTTGTCAGCAAGGTATGAAGCATGGCCTTCCGATATAGACTGGAGGAAATGATCGTTTTTGAGCGCGCCCTTGTCGAGCTTCTCGAGCTCCCTCGATCCAAGTTTTTGAGTCTCGAGCGCCATTTTGTCCTTGGCTGTTTTGATTGCCGCATCGTATGCCGCCTGATTATGATTCTTGTCAAAATTTTCCTTCGCCAATTCGATATCGCGGATCTGGCTGAGTATTACCTCGTTCGCCTTCTCAATCTTGCGCTCCTCTGCCCATTCGCCCTGCTCGGCCTTGATCTCCTTTTCCGTCTTGCCCTTCATGTCGAACTTGGCCTTGGTACCCATGTTCACAGAATCGGTAAGGAGGCTACCAGCCGTTGTTCCGCCTATGCCGACATTGCGTACATCCCATGTGCCCGACTTCATCTTGTCTGTCGTCATGTCGAGCGCGTCATGGGCGAGCTTCATCGGATCTTTATATGCTTCCTTTATATACTTGCCGAGCTTAGGCGAGGTAAGGATAGGAGGAAGATTCTTTGTGCCTTCGTCTTTGAAGGCTGCCCATCGGTCGCTCAGATTTCCCTCTTTCGAAATTGCTGCCCCGAGACCGCGTCCGCCTGCGCGAAGCGCCATCGACATGCCGCCTGTCGCGTATGTGCTTACCGCATTCACTGCCATCTTACCGAGGGCGTCAGCGAATCCGCCGAAGAGTTCGCCGATCTCGCCGCTATAGCCCTTCGCAACGCCAAGCGACGATCGGAGGAGGAATATGATGAGGAAGTATTGGAAGTACTGAGTGACGCTCACGCCGCCGATGAGAGTCTTGTCGTTCACTAAGTTTACACTCAGCATGCCGAGACTGTTTATGAATTGAAGAGAAATATAGAGCATGAGGAGGAACGCTATCGGGAACGTTCCGGCATCGGAGAGGTTTTTCCACCACTCGCTTGAGTACTTCCCTACCTGCGGCAGCACCTTGCCCATGAAACCGATAGGTGCAAATACGAGAAGGAAAAGAATTGTCACCGCTCGTGCAATGAAAAGCACGGCAATGTATATGAATATGTATATGGCAGTGAGCACCACGGAGAGGCGCAGTATAGCCCCGATAAAGCCCTTACTCGGGTCAGACCAGTAATTCCCCGCGCTTGCATTTGCGGTTGTGTCGGTGAGGCCGAGTTTCCACCATTGAATGATGCCGAGCCTTTCGCTAATAAGATCACTGAGGCTTGGTTTTGAGCCCGTTGAGGAGTTTGCCTGAAGCGTCGCGTTGACTCCGTTATAGAGCCAATTGCCGAAGACATTGCTTACGTCGACGATCGCCTTGGCGAAGAAGAGGCTGAAGTTGATGAGAATGGCAGCGATAATAACGCTCTTGAGCATGCTCATCGTTGAGAATCCGGAACCGCTCAAAATCGTCTTCAAGCTTATGTAGATGAGGACGAAGATGAAGAAGAGGTTCGCGATGTCACGAACGATGCTCCAGCCGAGATTCACTGCGGGCGAGAGGCTTACAATATATGCTGTGTGAAGACTGAACTGAATCGCCGTATCCATGAGCATGCCAGCGAGCGCGAGAAGCGCCGATGCGAGCGGCAGTACGAAGATTTCGAGCGTCGATGCAAGGAGGTGCGATATAGCGTCGACGCTAAAATCGACGAGAGATCCAATGAATGCGTGTGCCTCATGGGGTACTGCAAAGAATAACGCGATGAGGGGGAGGATCGCGAGGAGAGAGGTTTTGTTGCTGAAGAATCGTCTAAACATCAATTATTATTGCATCGTGAACGTATCGGTCTCGACTTGAAGTGCCTTGCCGGAACTATCTGATACTGCGGTTTCAAGGGTGTATGTGCCGAGCGGTGCCGAAGTGTTTTTGGTTCCAGCGATTCGGAAGAGGAACGGAGCGTTCGGATCAGCTGAGACATTCGACCAGACTGCGCTGCCGTCCGTCTGCGAGCTTACATACTTCGTAGCAATCGTTCCGTCCGAGCGGCCGTACGATATTGAGAACGAGGAGAATGCCGAGAGGAAGGGCGCGACTTTTCCATCTTTTCGAAGCGTCATGGTCACCGTAAGCCCTGTTGCCGAGTAATTGCTTTCGAGGTTGAGTCGATAGTCGAGCGTGGTGTTCGCATTCACAACAGGAGTGCTCGTTTGGAGCGCCCAGTTGAGAGAGTTGGTCTGTATAGGATTTCCCTGCTCGTCGACTTGTTGCGTCTGATCAGGCTGAGTTGCAACCGTTGGAGTGCTTGTACCCACTGCGGTATTGAATACCGTGTCGAGATTCGAATCCTGGCTTATCTGGTCTATACCCGTATTTATAGCGCTTGAAAGGGCCGCATCGCTTGTCTGGGTATTGATTGCTGACTGGTACGTCGTCGAGTTGTAATTTGAACCACTCGAGCTTTGTCCTGCTCCGAGAAGTCCCTTGGCACCCGTAATGACTTTCGACATGAGCTGATTTGTAAGAGCTCCAACGATTGCATCGATGTCGTTTGCCACTTCGAGCTGACGCACGCCGCTGCCGAGACTCGTCTCGAGCTGGGTCTCGACGACTGTGCCTGGTGTATGCGTCTCTGTACCCTTACATTTTTTGTCCGTCGGATCGAGTTTCGACGGATCTGATCCGTCGCTTGATTTAGTACACACGTCCCATGACCGAAAACCTTTACCCCAGTCGAGCACGCGGTTCTGAACGTTGAGCTTGTTCGCTATCTGCTGCGAGAGTTCGTTCTGGGCGAGGATTGTTGCTCCGTACACATTGTTCTGTGGTTCGGTCGTGACCTGGAGCCAGTTATCCCAGCCTACTCCTCCGTTATTGTTCGCAAAATTATTTACGTTGTTCGTGATTTGGCTCAAACTACACGCGGCTCTTTGATGGTATGGCAAATATGATTGGGCGATCGCCGCTTTTACTTGGAATGAGAATGAACTACACAAGAAGTTGCCGCCGAGGTCATCTGAAATGAATTGCCCGATGCCCTGATCGATCGTGTCGCTCACGAGGCCGTTAAGATTCTGCACGAACGAAGGATTTCCGTGGAAGCCGCTGTTAATCCAGTTCACGATGCTCGACGTGATGTTCTGGAGCATTGCTTTAGCAAGCTTGATGGCGATTGGCGTGAGAACGCAATCTTTGAAAAACTGACCGTATCCGCTTCCCGCACTTACTGCAAGACCCGATGCGTTCGAAGGCTGGCTTGTCGTGACGCCGAGAGTTTTTTCTACGGCCGCGAGAGGCGCGATCGAAGCGATCGCGCCGGCGACGACCGCTGCACAGTTCGTCGCTGCTGCCTGGGCTGGAGCGGGATAGAAAAGCAGAGAGCCTGGGACAAGGAGAACTATCGAGAGAATAATAGTGACCGCCTTTACGAGGAAACGGTTGATCATGAGCTCGATGAATATAGCTATCGAGCAAATTATAGCATTACTGCGTCAAGATATATCCACTGTCGTATGAGGAGAACGCGACGGACTGACGTTTGAGATAGTTTCGAATGATTTCAATAGGGAGAGATATCGACTGAATGCCATCTTCGTAGCGCGAAATCAGTTTCGTCGCGCCGACAGGATCAGTCTTTATGGTCATCATGCCCTGGAGTCCTTCAATTATTGCTTCGAGCGAATTGATAAGAGCAAGATGGGCTTCTTTTAGGGCGGCAGGCACAGG